>JAJDNS010000068.1 GCA_022340585.1 Acidobacteriota bacterium | reverse complement strand
GAGCGACGAGGAGCACCGGGCGCGCCTGGCCGACCCCGACGTGTCACTGCACCTCCTGAGCGTGGCCGGGGCGCCGGCCGGCTACTTCGAGCTGGAGCGCCACCCCGACGGGGCGGTGGAGGTGGCGTACTTCGGCCTGCTCCCGGAGTTCCTGGGGCGGGGGCTGGGGAAGTACCTGCTGACGAAGGCGGCCCAGGAGGCCTTCGCCCTCGGCGCCTCGCGGGTGTGGCTCCACACCTGCACCCTGGACGACCCGGCGGCGCTGCCGAACTACCTGGCCCGGGGGTTCAGGAAGGTGCGAGAGGAGACGTACGAGGCGGATGTTCCGGGGTAGCCTGCGTCAGCAGCCCCGTGGGCACCGCGACGAAGTGCCATCTCCAGCTCAGCTCAGGGTCGTAGGCCTTCGACGAGGTAGAGGTCCTGGAAGTAGCGGCCGTAGGTGTAGGCGTAGGCCTCGCCGTCCGGCGTAAGAGTTGCCCCGAGGATGTGTGTCACCCCCGTGAGGTCGCCGGGCCGAAGGGCCTTCCACGGGGTCACATGACCCGTCGCGAGCTCGAGGCGGTCCACGTGGTACGGCATTCCCACTCGACCCACGAACACGAAGCGTCCGTCCTCGCTGGCGCGCAGGGGGACAGCGCCTGGAGGCACATGCGCGGTCAGAGGCTGGGGCTCGCCGCCCCGGAGCGGGTACCGGGCCAGCTTTCCCTCGCCGGTCACACCGACGACGCCCCCGGCGTCCATCCGTTTCCGCCCGTCCACCAGACCACTCTCGCTCCGCCCGGACTGACCGGTCTTCTGGCTCGGTGGACCTTCGAGCCCTGCGGACCCGAGCACGTTGTTCGGGACTTCGGGTTGGGCGTCCGGGACCAGCCGGTCCGACGAGTCGATTCGAGTTGACGCTGAAGGCGGCGACTGGCCCCGCCGAGCAGGGTGCCGCTCCATAGCATCCTGACACTGGCGTTCATGTTCAGGTGACTCTGTCCGGACAGAGTCACCTGAAACGCAGTTTCATGTTTCACATCTCGTTGGCGCCCGAGCAAGAAGACGGAGAAGAGGGGGTCAAGAAGAGGGGGTCAGATCTCATCTTGAGAAGTTCGATCGCCCAATCACCATTCTGAGATCTGACCCCCTTCGCCAGGAGGAGAGGTACGAGGCAGAGGTTCCGGAGGCGTGAACAGGGTGAAGGTAAGGTGTGGATGGGATCCCTCGCGCGACGCGCAACGACGCGCGCGAGGGATGAAGCTCACTCCGTCGTCGTCACCTTTCCCCCCACCCGGAACGTCCCCGCCTCGCGGCCGTCGAGGGCGGGGATGGCCAGGGTGAGCATCTCCACCGGGAGGATCTCCACCACCGGGCGGGCCAGGGTCGGCACGGTGGGGAGCCGCAGGGCCGGCCGGTCGGCATCCTCGGCGACGAGAAACGCTCGAGCGCCGGCGGCACGGGCGTCGGCGACCAGGGACTCGTTCAGCGATCGCGTCTTCTCTTCACCGGCGAAGACCATGACGAAGACGTGGTCGCCGAGCATCTCCATGGGGCCGTGGCGGAACGCCGCGCTGCCCAGACCCTCCGATGGGCGGTGCGTCGATTCCTTGGTGATGAGTCCGGCCGAGCACACCGCTCCCATCGATGGACCCCGTCCGACGTAGTAGACGGCCCCCACGCCTTCCAGCGAGCCCGCCAGGTCCTCCACGTGGGCGCGCCACTTGTCGACGTACTGGCGCACGGCCGGGATCGTGGCGACAAGCGACCGTCGCGTTTCCTCAAGGTCGCCCCCGGTGAGACACGTGCCGAGCCACACGAGAGCCAGCTGGGTCGCGAGGTGGGTCTTGCAGGCGACGGTGGCCTCCTCCCCGGCGTGGGTGAGGAGGACCGCCGAGGCCTGCTCGGCCAGTGGACTGTCGGCGGTGTTCGTGATCGCGAGGGTCTCCACGCCGCGTCCCGCTTCCTCGAGCACGCGCACGATCTCGGCGCTGCGTCCCGACTGCGACACCAGCACGAGGAGAGTTTCCGGAGCGAGGAGGCGCGACTGGTAGTGCAGAAGCTCCGAGGTCTCGACCATCACCGACGGCACTCCGGCGTTCACAAGGCGCAGGTGCAGCGGGTGGAGCCCGTGATACGAAGACCCCATGCCGGTCAGGACGACTCTGGGGTAGCGGCCCGCCGTGACGCGGCGCACCACGTCGTCGAGAGCGGGCGACGGCGACAGACGACGCACCGTCTCCTCCAGGGCGCGGGGTTGATCCAGGATGTCCCGGAGGTAGGGTCCTTCGACGACATGCAGCGGCGTGCTCATGCGGTCCTCGTGACTTCAGGGTGACAGCGTCGTGAAAAGGGGCCCGTGGCGCCGGCTCGGGAGAGCGAGCGCTCGGCCAGGAATCAGAAACAGCGGTGCAGAGTTGACAGAGAAGAGCGCCCAAAGAATAGAGGGTATGGCCTCTATCTCACCATGAACAATAGAAAAGTCAGCAATCATTGCGGTTCGGATACGTCGCCTCGAACGCTTCTTTTCGCCCAATCGGGGCGACGTCTCCTGAATGAGACCTGGATGTAAGTCTTTGATACTCAATATGATGGTGGCTCGACCGAAAGAGATACAACATCTTGTGCTTTTTCCTTGACACGGCCACGCCGCCGAAACGATAATCGCGGTCGCCGTCAAAGGCAACAACCAACCATCGCGCCGAGCGGGCTGGCACTGAAGGCTGCTGGTCACCGGAGAGCCGTCGCCCAGAATACCGGATCCTTTCAGAGAGAGAGGCAGCCTGATGTCGACCCATCCCGTGGAGAAGCCGAGCGCGGAGTCTCGCAACAGCACGAGCAAGGCGGAGAAGAGAGCGGGCCTCACCTTTCGGCGGTACTTCACGAGGGCGGGGAGACACCCCTACGACGAGGTGACCTGGGAGTCGCGCTCGGCGGTCATCAACGACGAGCGTGGACAGCCGGTCTTCGAGCAGAACGACATCGAGGTGCCGGCCGCCTGGAGTCAGACCGCGACGAACATCGTCGCGTCGAAGTACTTCCGGGGCCAGCTGGGCTCGCCGGAGCGTGAGAAGAGCGTGCGCGGGCTCATCTCCCGAGTCGTCGAGACGATCCGAGAGTGGGCCGAGGCCCAGGGCTACTTCGCCACCGCCGACGACCTGCAGAACTTCTGCGCCGAGCTGACCCACCTCCTCGTCGAGCAGAAGGCCGCGTTCAACAGCCCGGTCTGGTTCAACGTGGGCATCGAGAAGCACCCCCAGGCCTCCGCCTGCTTCATCAACTCCGTGCAGGACAAGATGGAGTCGATCCTGGGCCTGGCTCGGACCGAGGGCATGCTCTTCAAGTTTGGCTCCGGCACCGGCTCGAACCTGTCCTCCATCCGTTCCTCGCGTGAGCCCCTCGCCGGGGGCGGCACCGCCTCCGGCCCCGTCTCGTTCATGCGGGGCTACGATGCCTTCGCCGGCGTCATCAAGAGCGGCGGCAAGACGCGACGTGCGGCGAAGATGGTGATCCTGAACGCGGAGCACCCCGACATCGTCGATTTCATCCACTCCAAGGCGGACGAGGAGCGCAAGGCCTGGGCCCTGATCGACGCCGGCTACGAGGGCGCGTTCAACGTGCGGGGCGGGGCCTACGACTCCGTCTTCTTCCAGAACGCCAACCACTCGGTGCGCGTCACCGACGAGTTCATGAAGGCGGTGACCGAGGACGGCGAGTGGCAGACCAGATACGTCCTCACCGGCGAGCCCTGCGAGACCCTCCAGGCCCGTGACGTCATGAAGCAGATGGCGGAGGCAGCCTGGCAGTGCGGCGACCCGGGCATCCAGTTCGACACCACCATCAACGACTGGCATACCTGCCCCAACACCGCCCGCATCAACGCCTCCAACCCCTGCTCGGAGTACATGTTCCTCGACGACACCGCCTGCAACCTGGCTAGCCTGAACCTCATGAAGTTCGTGGGCGAGGACGGCGAGCTCGACATCGAGTCGTTCCGGGCCGCGGCCCGGACCGTCATCACCGCCCAGGAGATCCTGGTCGACAACGCCAGCTATCCGACGCCGGCCATCGACCGCAACAGCCACGACTTCCGCCCCCTGGGGCTGGGGTACGCCAACCTCGGGGTGCTGCTCATGGATCGCGGGCTGCCCTACGACTCCGACGAGGGGCGGGCCTACGCGGCGGCGGTGACCGCCCTCATGCACGGTGAGGCCTACGCCCAGTCGGCCCGGGTGTCGTCGTCGGTGGGTCCCTTCTCGGGCTACGAGCCCAACGCCGAGCCCATGCTCCGGGTGATCGACAAGCACCGCAAGCACTCCCACATGATCGACTCCTCGGCGGTCCCCAAGACCCTCATGCAGGCGGTGCACGATGTCTGGGACGAGGCCTACGCCCTGGGCGCTCAGCACGGGTACCGCAACAGCCAGGTGACGGTGCTGGCACCCACCGGGACCATCGGCTTCATGATGGACTGCGACACCACCGGGATCGAGCCCGACATCGCCCTCGTCAAGTACAAGAAGCTGGTGGGCGGGGGCGTGATGAAGATCGTCAACCAGTCGGTGCCCCGGGTCCTGAAGAAGCTGGGCTACCCGGAAGCGGAGGTCGAGGAGATCCTCCGCTACATCGACGAGAAGGAGATGATCGAAGGAGCGCCCCACCTCAAGAAGGAGCACCTCGCGATCTTCGACTGCGCCTTCCCCCCCCGCGACGGCGAGCGCTCCATCGACTACATGGGTCACATCAAGATGATGGCGGCGGTCCAGCCCTTTCTCTCCGGGGCGATCTCCAAGACCGTCAACATGCCCACCGACGCGACTCCGGACGACATCGCCAACGCCTATCTCGAGTCCTGGAAGCTCGGGCTGAAGGCGGTGGCCGTCTACCGCGACGGCTGCAAGCGAAGCCAGCCCCTCAGCACCTCGAAGGAGGAGGCCAAGGGCGCAACCGCGGCTGCCGCCGCCGCCGCCGCGATGGCCGCCGAGGCCCGGCCCGCCCGGCGCAAGCTCCCCGACGAGCGGACCGCCATCACCCACAAGTTCTCCATCGCCGGCCACGAGGGCTACATCACGGTGGGCATGTACGAGGACGGGAAGCCGGGGGAGATCTTCCTGGTGATGGCCAAGGAGGGCTCGACCATCTCCGGCCTCATGGACGCCTTCGCGACCTCGATCTCCATGGCTCTCCAGTACGGCGTGCCCCTCGAGGCCCTGGTGGAGAAGTTCTCTCACGTGCGCTTCGAGCCCTCCGGGTTCACGAAGAACCCCGAGATCCCGTACGCGAAGAGCATCACCGACTACATCTTCCGGTGGCTGGCCTCGAAGTTCCTGTCCGCCGAGCACCAGGAGGCCGCGGGCGTCCAGAGGAGCGAGACAGGAGCGCCGCCGGCCACGGGGAGCGCCGCGACCGCGGCGACGGACCAGGCCGCGGGGACCGTCACCTCCGCGGCCGCGGTCCGCGCCCAGTCCGACGCGCCCCCGTGCCACTACTGCGGGAGCATCATGACGCGCAACGGGTCGTGCTACCGCTGCGCCAACTGCGGCAGCACCAGCGGCTGTAGCTGACGATATCGGGCGCTCGCGCCGCGATCTGACCCGAGGGGGGCGCAACGTCGCGCCCCCTCGATCGCTGGCTGGTTTGCCGAGGTCCCGCGCGCGTGCTAGCGTCTCTGCCACCCAATCGCATGATCGCGTCCACAATCCTGTCCACCGAGCCGCCGCGCCGGGCCTGAGCCATGCCCCTCGAGCCCGGAACCCGCCTCGGCCCCTACGAGGTGACAGCCCTCCTGGGTGGGGGAGGGATGGGCGAAGTCTACCGGGCGCGCGACTCCCGGCTGTCGCGCGAGGTTGCGCTCAAGGTCCTGCCCGCAGGGCTGGCGGAGGGGCCCAAGGCCCTCGCGCGCTTCAAACAGGAGGCCCGGGTCGTGGCCACCTTGTCCCATCCCAACGTCCTCGCGTTGTATGACTTCGGGGAGGAGGAGGGACTCTTCTACGCGGTCACCGAGCTCCTCGCGGGCGACACCCTCCAGGCTCACCTGCGAGAGGGTGCCATGCCGTTGCGCAAGGCTCTCGAGTACGCCTCACAGATCACCGCCGGGCTGGCGGCGGCGCACGACAAGGGAATCGTGCACCGCGACCTCAAGCCCGCCAACGTCTTCATCACCGGGGATGGACGGGTCAAGATCCTCGATTTCGGGCTGGCCCACTGGGACGAGGGGGCCGAGGACGGCGAAGACCTCCCGACGCTGGAGCGGCACACGACACCGGGAACGGTGATGGGCACCCTCGGCTACATGTCTCCCGAGCAGGCCCGGGGACAGCGAGCCGACCACCGCTCCGACATCTTCTCCTTCGGGGCCGTTCTCTACGAGATGATCGCCGGCCAGAGGGCCTTCGTCCGGGACACCGGCGCCGATTCCCTGAGCGCAATCCTCAGTCACGACCCCCCGGAGCCCTCGCGACTGCGGCCCGGCGTCCCGCCCTCGCTCGACCGGGTCGTTCGACGGTGCCTGGAGAAGAGGCCCGGAGAGCGCTTCCAGTCGGCGCGCGACCTCGGCTTCGCTCTCGAGGGTCTCTCCCATTCCGGAGTGAGCACCTCCGCCGGCTCCGCCCGTGACGAAGACCCGTCCATCGCAGTCCTGCCCTTCGCCAACATGAGCCCCGACCCCGAGCAGGAGTACTTCTGCGAGGGTATCGCCGAGGAGATCATCAACGCCCTGACCCGCCTGGCGAACGTCCGGGTGGCCTCGCGCACCTCGGCCTTCCAGTTCAAGGGCCGGTCCCAGGACATGCGGAAGGTCGGTCAGGGGCTCAACGTGAAGACGGTGCTCGAGGGGAGCGTCCGAACCGCCGGGAAGAGGCTGCGGGTCACCGCCCAGCTCGTGGGGGTCGCCGACGGGTCGACCCTGTGGTCCGAGCGCTACGACCGGGAGATGGAGGACGTGTTCGCCATCCAGGACGACATCTCCGCCAGCATCGTCTCCGCCCTGCGCGGACGCTGGGCCGCCGGCGACTCTCCGGCGCCCACCCGCCGGCCGACCGAGGACCTGGAGGCCTACCAGCTGTTCCTCAAGGGCCAGCACAACTGGTACAAGCGCGAACGGGGATCGCTGGAGAGGGCCGCCCACTTCTTCGAGCGGGCGGCGGAGAGGGATCCTTCCTTCGTGGCCGCGCAGTCCGGGGCTGCGAACGCCTACGCCAGCCTGAACCTCTACGGGATGGAGCCGCGGGCGGCCAGCGCGAAGGCCCACTCGGCGGTGCGGAGAGCGGTGGCCCTCGCTCCCGACGAGGCGGAGGTGCGCACTGCGCTGGGCATCGTCGGCCTCTGCTGTGACTTCGACCCGGTCCGCTCCGAGGCGGAGCTGCGGCGGGCGGTGACGCTCAACCCCTCACACGTGATCGCCCGGTGCTACCTGGGCTTCGCGCTCGCCTGCTCGGGCCAGGCGGACGAGGCGGTGGTGGCCTTCCAGCGAGCGCAGGAGCTCGATCCGCTCTCGCCCTACGTGCAGGCCGCGGCCGGTCAATGCCTCCTCCTGGGAAGGCGGTACCGAGAGGCGGAGATCCAGCTCGAGAAGGCGAGGGACATCGACGCCGACTTCCTGCTCTCGCTCTACGGCCTCGCTGGAGCGCGAGTGGCCCTCGGCCGTCACGAGGAGGCGGTGAGCGCCCTCGAGCGAGCGGCGGTCCTGACCGGCCGGGCCTCGTTCTTCCTGGGGTGGCTCGGGTGGGGGTATGGGAGCGCGGGGAGGCGAGCCGACGCTGAGGCCGTGCTGCGCGAGCTGCAGGAGCGGAGCACGACGGAGTACGTTGCGCCGCCCTTCCTGGGTGCGATCCTCGCGGCTCTCGGCGAGGTGGATCAGGCGTTCGAGTGCCTTGAGCGAGGCCTTGCCGAGCGCAACGCCATGATGATGTGGTTCAGGTGGCCGCTCTGGGAGTCGCTCCGGACCGATCCCCGGCACGGCGAGCTCATGAGACGGCTGGGCCTCGGGAGCCCCTGACGATCCCGGCGAGGTCGTCGGATGGGGGGCGCGAGACATGGGGAGTGAGGAGCCCCGGGGCTGCAACGTGTTTCGAGTTCGATATCCGAGCGGGCGAACTGCCAAGGACACGATCGCCATGGCGGAATCGTGTCCTTGGCCAAGGCGTCCGGCCGCAGGCCGGTTCGGTCCTCGGAATGATCGTCAGGCCATCCAGGGGCGCTGGCGGGCGGGGACGCCGTCGGCCAGCACGTCGAGGGCGATGTTGACGTCCTCGACCATCTGGAAGTCGTACATCCCCGCGCACACGAAGTCGGCGCCGCCCTCGAAGGCGAATCGGAAGGCCTGGTTCGGGTGGATGGCGCCGGCGGCCATGGTCTTGAAGGCGATCCAGGGCTCGGGCCGCTCGCGCATCCAGGCCGCGGTCTCCTCGGGGTTGTTGCAGTACATGTTGTCGTGCCACTCGGGGTGTCGAGCCGACCAGTAGTCGTGGTGGTGCATGGTCTTCATCCAGAAGTCGGGAACCATGCCGGCGTCGACACAGGCCACCAGGGTCTCGAGGTGATGGGCCCCGATCCCGAAGGTGATTCCGTTGTCGCGGATGAGGTCCATCACCTTCTCCAGCCTGCCCAGCTGGCCGTTCTGCATGTAGTAGTCGGCGGTCTCGCCCTGGATGTAGCAGGCCGCGGCCCCGTAGTCGATCGCCCGCCGGATGCGGTCGAGGTACTCGTCGAAGGGCGTGGGGCGGGCCCCGTTCTCGTCGTAGTCCAGCCCCGCGCAGTCGGTGATGAACTGGATCTTCCCGATCCGGCGCTTCCAGTACTCGTCGATCAGGGTGCAGAGGATGGGGTTGGTCAGGAGCGTGTTGATCCCGCACCGCTCGGCCATCAGGAGGGTCGCGAAGATCCGCTCCTTGTTGTGGTAGGCCTTCACCAGCTGGGACACGTAGATGAGGTCGCGGGAGTGGGCCCAGCCCGACAGGAGGTTGCCGCCGAGAATGAGGCGGCTGAACTCCACGTCGCCGACCCGGGCGAGGGGGATCTGCCCCTTGAGCTCCCGGAGGCTGGCCACGTCGAGGGTCTTCGTGCTCGCCGCGGTCACCGCGTCCACGAGATTCTTCTCCTCCCAGCTCGTCCACTGACGCTTCTTGAACAGCGCGTAGCCGAAGGCGCCCAGGAACGGGAGGCTGGCGAGGTTGGCCAGGATCTCGCGGCGGCCCGGGCCCCCGTCGGGTGCGGGGCGGAGCTGGACCGGGACCGGCTCGCCATCGATCTCCCCGGTCTTCGCCTCTTGCTCGGCCGGGGCCGACGCCGTGCTCCGCCGGAGCGCGTACCAGCGGTCCAAGCCGTACAGGGCGAGGGCGGGCAGGGCGGCGAGCACCGCCAGGCCCAGGGCTTCGATCAGGCGGAGATCGACCACGAGGTAGCTCCCGTTGCCCTGGGAGCCGAAGTCGTACCCCACCAGCGGGGGATTGGCCACGTAGTAGAGCAGCAGGAACACGATACCGGCAACAGCCGACGCCCTGGTGAAGGCGCCCAGGACCAGGAGCAGGCCGATCACGATCTGGGCCCCGATGTTCAGAAGGTCGACGGCCCGGAGCGCGGCCGGATTGGCGGCGATCCACTGGAAGAGATCGCCCAGGACCCAGCGCGAGGCGTCGAGGTATCCACCCGAGGTCCAGCCCGGGGTGAGTGCCTTGCTGACCCCCTCGTACAGGAAGTGCCAGCCGATGGCGATGCGGAGCAGCATGAGGATGATCCCCGGCGGCCGCCCCGCGAAGTCGGTTTGCACGCTCTCTGCCATCACCCCTCCTGCGACGATTCAGCCGGATTGTACCGTTTCGCCTGGCGCGTCCACTGAGTCATTCGGCTCATCCGTTCCGGTCCCGTTCGGCCCCGGCGCGACTAGAATCCAGCCGAGGGAGGGATCGATGAGGAGAGCTCGGAGTCGGGTCCGGAACGTTCTTTCAGGGCTCGCGCTGGCGGCCTGGGCCGGCAGCGCGCTGAGCGTGACCGCCGGCGAGCTGCGGGCCCTGCCCCCCGGAGAGCGCCCCCGGGACGTGCGCCTGGAGGCGCTGAGAACGCTCGACAGCGATTTCCCCTTCCAGCCGGTCGCCACGGTGCAGGAGTGGGAGGCGCGGGCCGCGTCCCTGCGTCGCCAGGTTCGGGTCGCGACGGGCCTGTGGCCGTGGCCCACGCGAACGCCGCTTCGGGAGGTGGTTCACGGTCGCGTCGAGCGCCCCGAGTACACGGTGGACAAGGTCTTCTTCGAGTCCCTGCCGGGCCACTTCGTGACGGGAAACCTCTACCGCCCGCGGGGGGTGGACGGGAAGCGACCTGCCGTCCTCTCCCCCCACGGCCACGCCACCGACGGTCGGTTCAACGACCAGGGCCCGGAGCGCGTGCGCGAGGAGATCGAGAGTGGGGCCGAGCAGTTCGATGTCGGCGGCCGCCACCCGCTCCAGGCCCGGGCGGTCCAGCTCGCCCGCATGGGCTGCGTCGTCTTTCAGTACGACATGGTGGGCTACGCCGACAGCGTGCAGCTGGCCCACCACGGCCTGGGCGTTCGCGAGGAGATGAACACCCGGACGCGCTGGGGGTTCTCCAGCCCCCAGGCCGAGCTCCGACTGCAGAGCCTCATGGGACTCCAGACCTGGAACTCGGCGCGGGCCCTCGACTTTCTGCTCTCGCTTCCCGACGTGGATCCCGAACGGGTCGCGGTGGAAGGGCACAGCGGCGGCGGCACCCAGACCTTCATCCTGGCCGCGATCGACGAGCGCCCGTCCGTCGTCTTCCCGGCGGTGATGGTCTCGACCGCCATGCAGGGCGGCTGCCAGTGCGAAAACGCCTGCTATCTCCGCGTCGGGGCCGGCAATGTGGACCTCGCCGCCCTGACCGCCCCCCGTCCCCTGGGCATGACCGGCGCCAACGACTGGACGCTGGAGATCGAGGAGAAGGGTCTGCCCGAGCTTCGGAGCCTCTACCGGATGCTGGGGGCCCCCGGGAACGTCGGCGCCCGGACGTTCCCCCAGTTCGGCCACAACTACAACGCGGTGAGCCGGGCGGTGATGTACGCCTGGCTCAACCGTCACCTCGGGCTCGGCTTCGCGGAGCCCATCCGCGAGGAGGACTACCGACCCTTGAGCCGCGAGGAGGCCTCGGTCTGGAACGCGGCTCACCCGGCGCCCCGTGGCGCCCAGGTCGGGGAGGACCACGAGCGGGCGGTGCTGGAGTGGATGACCGGGGACGCCCGCGCGCAGCTGGAGCAGCTGAGCCCGGGCGACGCCGAGTTCCGGCGAGTGATCGGCGGGGCCTTCGACGTGATTCTGGGACGCCGTCTCGAGGACCTCGGTGAGGTGGAGATCGAGGCGACCGTCGAGCGCGAGGTCGAGCGAGGTGCCCTCACCCTCGGGCGGCTCCGAGACGAGGAGAAGGGAGAGGAGCTTCCCGTCCTGCTCCTGGAGCCGGCGGCTCGACCGAGCCGTGGGGCCGTCGTCTGGATCCACGAGGACGGGAAGTCCGGGCTGGTCGACGCGGACGGGAGACCGATCGTCGAGGTGCGCCGTCTGCTCGACACCGGGCTGACGGTGATCGGCGTCGACCTCCTCTTCCAGGGCGAGTTCCGGACCGGGGCGACGGCGGAGGCGCCCCCGCCCGCGGTCCGCGCTCGCCGCGTTTTCCAGGGCAACGGCTCCCAACCGTGGCAGCGGTCGGCGATCTACACCTTCGGGTACAACCCGTCGCTCTTCGCCCGCCGGGTCCACGACGTCCTCACCGCGGTGAGGTTCGCCGGCGACCGGACGCCCCTGTCCCACGTGACTCTGGTGGGGCTGGGGCCGGTGGCTGGCCCCCTCGTCGCCGCGGCGCGAGCCCAGGCCGACGCTCCGCTCCGGGCCGCCGTCGACGTGGCCGGCTTCCGCTTCGAGGACGTGGAGCGCTACGACGACCCGATGTTCCTTCCGGGAGCGGCGAAGTACCTCGGCCTCCCGGCCCTTCTCGCGCTGGGCGGCGGTGGCGATCTCTGGCGGCCCGGCGCCGGAGACGGCGTCGACGCGGCGGCCGCCATCGAGTGGGTCGCTCGGACACCCTAGCCACCCGGACCGGCCCCTACTCTCCCTCTCCCTCCGAGGCCTCCCCGTCGACTCGGGTCGTGGCAAACTGGACCGGGGGCGGGACCCGACCGCCGAGGGCGGCGTCGACCATGTTCCGCACGTCCTCCCGCACCCGGTCCTCGCCCGCGCTCACCGCTGCCGCGAAGGAGTCGTCGGCCGCCTCCGCCTCGGTGTCGCCACCGCGCTTCAGGTACAGCGTCTGCGTGGGGAAGGCGATCTCGACTCCCAGGTGATGGGTGAGCCGGAGGATGTCGACGGCGAGGCGGTGCCTCTCCCGCAGCTCCGTGGACCAGTCCGGGGTCTCCCAGAAGACGTAGAGCAGGATGTCCAGGGAGCTGGGTCCGAACTGGTTCAGGTAGACGTGGAAGTAGTCCTTCCGGGTGTAGGGGTGGCGCCGGACCAGCTCCCGGATGCCCTCGCACAGGATGTCGACCTTCTCGGGGGGCGTGTCGTAGGCCACGCCCAGGTGGGTCTTCCAGCGGCGGTAGCGACGGGCCCCGTAGTTGTCCACGTCGGCGCTGATCAGATTCGAGTTGGGCAGGGTGACGAGGGAGTTGTAGAAGGTCCGGATGCGGGTGCTGCGGAAGCCCACGGCCTCGACCGTTCCCTCGATGTCACCGACCACGATCCAGTCGCCGACCTGGAACGGGCGGTCGATGAGGACCGTGACCGAGCCGAAGAAGTTCTTCACGGTGTCCTGGGCGGCGAGGGCGAAGGCGATGCCGCCGATGCCGAGGCCGGCGAGGAGGCCGGTGATGTTGATGTCGAGGTTGTCGGCCAGGAAGACGATGCCGAAGGCGGCGATGAAGATCTTGGCCGAGGACCGGAGCAGCGGGATCAGGAGATCGTCGTACTTGGTGGCGGTCTCGGCCGCGTACGACTCGAGGATCGCCGCCCCCACGTCGACCGCGCGATAGGCCGACCACACGATGGCGGCGATGGCCAGGAACTTGACCGCCAGGAGCAGGACGGCCAGGGCCTGGGCGGGGAGCCCGAGCACGTAGAGGCCGACCCACCACAGGACGGCCATGGCGACGAGCCCGAGAGGGCGCATCGCCGACCGGATCAGCTCGTCGTCGATGCGGCGCGCCTTGAGCCGCCGGGCGAGGTGGCCTCCGACCACTCGCACGAGGACGAAGGTGAGGACGCGGTGCACCAGCACCCCGAGGAAGACGAGAACGGCGAGGGCCAGCCACTGCCAGTGCTCGAGGATGAAACCCCGGTCCTGAAGGCCCTCCGGCATCTGGCTCCGGAGCCACATGGCCGGGGTCTCGGGGGCCGTCTCCACGCCCGCGACGATCTCTCGATCCTGGACCGCGTTCCACAGGTCGGGAAGAGCGTCGAGCGTCTCGCGTGAGAAGAGCCACTCCCCGTCTCCCACCCGCTCCAGGGTGATGGGGATGCCCTCCACGGTCCTCCACACGTAGGAGTGGCGCCCCCCCATGTCCCGGGGGATCTCGCCCAGGTCGACGAAGGCCACTCGATCGATGACCGCCTTGAGCCCGGCCGCCATGTCCATGCCCCGGGCGAGGACGACGTCGCTGGTGTAGCCCTCGCGTCGCATGTTCAGCGTGTCGGTGGCGCGCTCCCAATCGCGCTGGTTCACCGCCTCGAGGAACGTGGTCATGGTGGCCCGGGGGCTGGCGCGCTCGGCGGGAACCGGGCGCGGCGCCGGCTCCGGAGTGGCCTCCGCTTCCGGGGTGGACTCCGGGAGACCGGGCAACCCCTGCCCGAAGGCCGGGGGGAGCAGGGGCAGGCTCGCCAGGGGCAGGAGGATCAGCAGCAGGAGCACGGCACGCCGGCCGACGCGTCGAGACAGCAGGGGGGTCGTGGCGGTCATGACCCGCAAGGCTACGACTTCCCCGGGGGGCCTGTCATCCCCACCGTTCCCGGAACGCATCACGTCTAGGTGTCGTGGGTGCCCGACGGTGCCGGGTAGCTTCCCGACATGATTTCCTGGACCGTGCCCTCGCGTCCGTCCTCGCAGACGAGGCGGGTGGTCCCGATGGCGTAGAAGCGGTTCCTGTCGAGGTGCCCGGCGTACTCACCAGGGCCCACGGCAGTGCACTCGACCCACTGCTCTCTCATCGCCGGGAAGTCGATCGCCTTCCACCGCTCCTGCGTCAGCTTGAAGCGGAGCGAGTGATCCATGCCCACCTCGCCCGCGATCTCCCCGCTGCTGTGGCAGCGTTCCGTGACTCCCCAGTTCCAGACGCCCCGCTCCGCCCTCCCGGTCCAGCCCGCGCCTTCCTGGCTGAGTACCCGAATGATCCCCTCGCAGTCGTTCGTCCAGGTCTCGCCGTCGGACCAGGTGAAGGTCTGACCGAACCTGGCGGGGTTCGGGTAGGCGCCCGTCTCACCTCCGCCGTACAGCGGGAAGAGGACGGGGTAGCTCTCTTCCTCCGAAGACCCGCCACAGCCCGTGATGACCGCCGCCCCGAGGACCAGCGCCCATCCCAGGAGGCACACCGCCGTCGATCGGTCCGCCATCGCCGCCTCCTGCACACCCCTCGACCGTTGGGTTCCGGGTTCGCTCACCTAGGTGTCGTGACTGCCTTCCGGGGCCGGGTACTCGCCGAACATGATCTCCGTGACCGTCGCCTCGCGCCCGTCGTCGCAGCGCAGCCGGGTGGTGCCTTCAGCGTAGAAGCGGTTCTTGTTGAGCTGGCCGCTGTACTCGCCGGACCCGAGGGCCGTGCACGAGCCCCACCGCTCCTGCGCGAGCGTGAAGTGGATCGAGCCGTCCATATGGACTTCGCCGGCGATCTCCCCGGCGGAGTGGCAGCGCTCGTAGCTCGCCGTCCCCGGAGTGAGGCCCCGCATCGCTCTTCCGGTCCACGCGGCGCCATCCTGGCTCAGCACGTCGATGATTCCCGTGCAGATGTTCTTCCAGGACTCACCGTCGGAAGAGGAGTATTCCTGATCGAACTGCGCCAGGCTGGCGCCCGGCCAGGAGCCCGCTCCTCCGTATTGGGGGAAGAGAACGGGGTAGTTCTCCTCCTCCGACGACCCGCCACAGCCGGTCATGGCCACGACAGCCAGCACGACCGTCCATCGCGGCAGGTGCCTCGTCTTCGACCCGTGCGTCATCGTTCTCCCCCTCAAACTGCTGAGACGTAGCCCGGAGTTGGATCGTTCAAATCAGTACGAATACCGACGCGAGAATGGGCCAGTCAATCCACCCGATGGATCATGCGACCCATGCGGAGGGGAGGGGTGGGACGGAAGAAATGCCCTACTCGGGCTCTTCGACGCGAACGACTCGATCGACCTCGACGTCCGCGAGGGACTGGATCTGGCCGCTGGGCCAGGTGATCTCCACCGACTGGATCGACGTGTCCCCCCCGAGACCGATGTGCACCCGGCGGTCGCTGGAGGACATGAAGCCCTTGCTCACCGAGACGTGGTTGTAGAGCGTGCGTCCGGTGCCCGTCGCCACCTTGACCTTCGCCCCGATGGCGTCGTGGCCGCTCCTAGTGCCCACGAGATCGAACCAGAGCCAGTGGCTTCCGTTGTCGGCGGAGTTGAGGAGGATGCGCGGCTTCTCGTTCAGGGAGGTGACCACGAGGTCGGGGAAGCCGTCGTCGTTGAGGTCGCCAACCGCGGAGCCGCGCTGGTAGCCGAGGGGCAGGAAGTCGGGGCCCAGTCCCTCCGAGACGTCCACGAATCCCTTTCCCTCGACGTTGTGGAACATGGTGTCGTGCTGCTCGGAGTTGGTGCCGATGTAGTCCACGTCGCCGTTGGAGGAGTAGATGTCCTTCCAGCCGTCGTTGTCGTAGTCGATGAAGCCGTTGCTCCAGCCCGAGAAGCGGCGCGAGAGGCGGGCGATCCCGGAGCGCGGTGACATGTAGCGGAACCGCTGGCCGCCCTCGTTCTCGAAGAGCGCCCAGAGCTGGGACTGGAGGTTGTTGTAGAAGAGGTCGGGCCAGCCGTCGTTGTTGTAGTCGCCGGTGTCCGCGCCCATGCCCGAGACCACCGCCCCCTGCTCGTCGTAGGCCACGCCCCAGGCCCAGGAGTCCTCGAGGAAGGTCCCGTCGCCCTGGTTGATGTAGAGGAAGTTGGGCTCGGTGTCGTTGGCCACGAAGATGTCCTGCCAGCCGTTGCCGTCGAAGTCGGCGATGGCGATGCCCATACCCTTGCCCTTCGCCTTCGCGAAGCCGGACTTCTCGGTCACGTCCTCGAACTTCCCGTTCCCGAGGTTGCGGTGGAGGGTGTGGGGGACGCTCTCGTAGATGCCGGGGTAGCAGTAGATCTCTCCTATGTCGGTGGGGCACACCCGGTCGTCGGCCGGGTTCCAGAACGTGTAGTGGGAGACCACCAGGTCGAGGAGCCCGTCCCGGTCGTAGTCAACGAAGGCGGCGCAGACGGAGAGAAGATTCTCCGGCTTCTGGTCGAGGCCCGAGCCAGCGGTGACGTCGGTGTAGGAGCCGTCGTCGTTGCGGTAGAGGGCGTTGGGGCCGGCGTTGGCGAGAAACAGGTCCGGGTCTCCGTCGTTGTCGATGTCGCCGGCGGCCACGCCGAAGGAGAAGCTCAGGTCCCCGTTGGTCAGCTTCGCCTTCGCGGTCGCGTCCTCGAAGCGACCCTTGCCCCGGTTGCGCAGCAGGCAGCCGTAGAAGGAGGGGTCCGGGCGGTCGTACTGGGGCAACCGCGAGCCGTTGGTGAAGTAGATGTCGAGCTTGCCGTCGCCGTCGAAGTCGACGAGCGCGATGCCCCCGCACATGGGCTGGGGGAAGAACTTGCGGCCGGTGAAGTGGTTGTTCGACGTGTAGCTGAAGTCCACGTCGCCGGCGACGTTGGTGAACCGCACGGACGGCGTGACCGGGGGAAGCTTCGAGGCCGGCGGCAGGTCGGGCATGGGTGCCGTCCGCATCCGGCCCGGAACCTGGGCCCGGGCCGCGGGTCCGGGGAGCACGGCGGCTCCGACGGCGACCAGAGCGAGAACGAGGGTGGAGCCGACGAGCCGGGAAGACGGCCTCAAGCCTCGGGCTCCGTGACCACCAGCACCTGGTCGGCCTCGACGTTGTGGAGTGTCTGCACGACGCCGCTCGGCCACGTGATCTCCAGCGTGGTCACGACCTCGTCGCTCCCGAGCCCGAAGTGCACGCGGGGGTCGGACGAGCCACCGTAGCCGACGGCGGTGTTGACGTGGCTGTAGCGTGTCCGCGAGGGCGTGACGGCCTTGATCTTCGCCCCGATGCCGTCACGGTTGCTCCTGGTGCCGACGGTCCTGATCAGGAGCCAGTGGTTGGGGGTGGGGCTCACGTTTCGCCACACCTCGATGGGTCCGTGGAGATCGGTGACCACCGCGTCCACGCGACCGTCGTTGTCGAGGTCGCCAAAGGCCCCACCCCGGTGGACGCCCTTCTTGGTGCTGAAGTCGGGCCCGGCGTCACCGGTCGCGTCCTTGAACTTCATCGCCCCGAGGTTGGCCATGACGAGGTTCGTCTGGGGCACCCTCTCCTTGAACTCGCCCTCGGGGTCCATCACGTCACCCCCGCAGACGAAGAGGTCCTTGCGCCCGTCGTTGTTGAAGTCGACGATGCCGTTGCTCCAGCCCGAGCGCGAGAGGGTGAGGGAGGACACGCCGGCCCGGGCGGTGATCTCCATGAAGAAGAGGTCGCCCTTGTTGTGGAAGATGGGCATGGTCTCGCTGGACAGCGCGGTGTGGAAGATGTCGGGCTTGCCGTCGTCGTCGATGTCCTTGGCGTCGGCCCCCATGCCGGAGAGGGGGCGGCCGGCCTCGGGGTACGCGACCCCGGCCATGAACCCGATCTCCTCGAAGGTCCCGTCACCCTGGTTGTGGAACAGGTAGTTGGGCTCGGTGTCGTTGGCCACGAAGATGTCGGACCACCCGTCGCCGTCGTAGTCGGCGATGCCGAGCCCCATGCCCTTCCCGATAACCTTGCGGATCCCGGACTCCACCGAGACGTCGGTGAACGTCCCGTCGCCGTCGTTGCGGTAGAGCGAGTTGGGAAGGCCATGGTAGTTGTTGGGGTGGCAGTAGTCGTTCAGCCCCTTGGGCCCGCACAGCGGCTCGGTCTTTGGATCCCACACGCAGTAGTTGGACACGAAGAGGTCGAGATCGCCGTCGTTGTCGTAGTCCACCCAGGCGGCGGCCACCGACCAGAGCGTCCCGTACTCGGGGTCCGGCTTGTTGAAGCCGGCCTTCTCGGTGACGTTCTCGAAGGTCCCGTCTCCCTTGTTGCGGAAGAGGTCGTTCTTCCTCAGACCGGCCACGAACAGGTCGGCGAAGCCGTCGTCGTCGTAGTCGGCCGAGGCGACCCCGAGGTCGTAGTGATCGCCCTTGACGCCCGCCTTCTCGGTGACGTCCTCGAAGGTCCCGTCGCCCTTGTTGTGGTACAGGCGGTTCCAGAAGACGGGATCGGTCTTGTCCAGCTCCGTCATCTTCGCGCCGTTGACGACGTAGACGTCGAGGAACCCGTCGTTGTCGTAGTCGAGGAGGGCGACCCCCGAGACCATGGTCTCGGGCTGGTGCCGGTGGTCGGTCCGACTGGAGTTGGTCACGAAGTCGACGCCGTTGCCGTCTTCCAGCTCGAAGACGATGGGGTCGAAGGTCGCGGCGGGCTCGGCGGCCCGGGCGGCGGGTGCCCCCAGGGTCGCGACCACGATCAGCACGCCGCAGAGTCGAAGAGAATGCCTCATGACGCAGCACGGGCGCGCGAAGGAGCGCACCCAATTCACAAAACTAGCACGGTCGCTCTTCGGCGACAACGCACGCCTCGGGCGATTGGGGCAGAATGGGACAGTGACGAATCCGCGACCACGCCTCGACTCCGCGGGGCTGCGCCGGGCGACCCGCCACCTGAGCGCAGCCGACCCGGTGCTGGCGGGCCTCATCCGCGAGGTGGGTCCGTGCCGGCTGGAGGTGCGTTGCGGTGGGAGCTCCTTTGCGTATCTGGCCCGGGCGATCCTGGGCCAGCAGATCAGCGTGGCCGCGGCCCGCTCCATCGCCGGGCGCATGCGCGAGCGCTTCGGCGCTCCGCTGCGGCCCGAGGACATCCTCCTGGCCACCGACGGGGAGCTTCACGGCCTGGGGTTGTCCCGCCAGAAGGTCGCCTACCTGCGCGACCTGGCCGAGAGAACCGGCGACGGCCTGCCCCTGGGGCGGCTGAGCCGCATGCCCGACGAGAAGGTGATCGAGGTCCTCACGGTGGTGAAGGGCGTCGGGGTCTGGACGGCCCAGATGTACCTGATGTTCCGCCTCGGGCGGCCCGACGTCCTCCCCGTGGGAGACCTCGGGATCCAGACTGCGATGAAGCGCTCCTATCCCATACGCGGAAATCCGAAGCCCCAGCGGATGCACCGGATCGCCGCTCCCTGGCGCCCCTGGCGCACCGTGGCCTGCTGGTACCTCTGGCAGAGCCTCGACGCGACGCCCACCTAGGGAGGAGGGAGTCCCAGGACCCCTTCCGTTGTACCCTCGCCCATTCGCCACGCGCCGGGCTCGATACCCCGGCGGCAGCGAGAGACGGAAGCGATCCATGCGCGCCGTGGTTCTGACTCTCCTGACGAGCGCCCAGCTCACCGGCCACGGCTTGTCGCCGGTCCCCTCGATATGCTGAGACCGGTGTCGCCCTCTCGATCCCGGCTCGCCCGCTTCCTGTGATCGCCGACGGGAGAGGCGGCGTGTCTACCGCGCCCGCCACGCCATGCTGAGGCGCGGCACCGCGGTCAAGCTCCTCCCTCCGGAGAAGGCGGGGGAGCAGGCGGTGGCGCGCTTCGAGCGAGAGGTCCAGCTCACCGCCCGGCTCACCCACCCCAACACGGTGACGGTGTTCGACTACGGCCGGACCCCGGAGGGGGTCTTCTACTACGCCATGGAGCTCCTGGAGGGAGCCTCGGTCGAGGACATCGTGGCTCTCGACGGCGCCCAGCCGCCGGGGCGGGTGATCCGGGTCCTCCATCAGGTTGCCGGTGCGCTCAGCGAGGCCCACGCCATCGGGCTGATTCACCGCGACATCAAGCCCGCCAGCATCTTCCTCTGCGAGCAGGGGGGTGAGCCCGACGTGGCCAAGGTGCTCGACTTCGGCCTCGTGAAGGAGGTGGGCGGGGAGGGCGCCGTCGGTCTCACCAAGGCCGACGCCGTCACCGGCACGCCGTTGTACATGTCGCCGGAGTCCATCCGGGAGCCGACGGGCATGGACGGCCGGAGCGACGTCTACGCTCTCGGTGCCGTGGGCTACTACCTGCTGACGGGCGGTCACGTGTTCGCGGGCAGGACCCTGGTGGAGGTGTGCGGCCACTACCTCCACTCCACTCCCGATCCTCCGGCGCGAGGTCTCGGGACGCCTGTGCCGCAGGACCTGGCGGCATTGCTCCTCGCGTGCCTGGAGAAGGAGCCCTCGAGGAGGCCCGAGAGCGCGGCCGTCCTGCAACACAGCCTGAGCAGCTGCGAAGCCTTCGGGGAGTGGGACGACGAGAGCGCCAGACGGTGGTGGAGCGACAACGCGGCGAAGCTCTCGGAGCGGCGTGTCCAGCATGCCGGCGAAAGCACTCACGTCGCCGCCGACCCGCCGTCGGGAAGCCTGCTGAGCGTCGACGTCGCGGCGCGCCAACCCAGATGAAACGCAGGGGCGCACGGGCGCCCCTGCGCTCACCGCCGCGGGTCAGCTGCCGGAGGTGAACTCGAAGTCGGCGAAGAACCCGTTGCGACCCGCCTCGTAATCCCAGGAATCGAGGTCGGCGTCTTCGTACTTGTGACGGAGCGAAACCGCCACCTGGAGCTCGTCGGCGAAGCCCATGGGCGCGTGGAGGATTCGAGGCGTCTTCCCGTCCGCTCCCGTGAGGGGCTCGACGGCGGCGTCGAGGGTCCCCGGGATCTTGACCGAGAAGTTGTCCTTCTGGCGAAGGTACTCGATGGAGGCCGCCTTCGGCCCGGCCATGCTTCCGAACATGGCGCCGAAGCGAGCCCCGAAGATCTCGGCGAGCGCCGTCCGTTGCAGATCGCTCGCCGTCTCGTCGAGGTACATCACTGCCTTCATCTTGCCCATGTACTCGTCCATGTGGCCAACGACACGACTGCGGCCACGACCAACAGCTTCCGCATGCGGTCCTCCTCGCCATGGACGTCCCTGTGCGGCTGTCTGGCTTTGAAGCTGCGCGATTCTACACCCGTGCGTGCCCCGTCTGGCACACTACCCCCGGCACCCCTCGCCGCACCACTCGGTGTGGTGGGCGAGTTTCTCCTGCCGGGGACGCCGGATGCGCTCGTTCCTCGCCGTTCACGAGGTCTCGAGAACGAGGATGGTGAGGCTGTAAGGAGCGAGCGTGGCATTGACCGCGCCGTCGGCGAGGGTTCTCGTCTCGGTGTGCGGCGTGCACGGACCCTGCTGCCACGGGGGGGTGTCCGAGTCGAGGCGAACCCGGGCGAGGGGCTCGCAGGACGCGGTGGCGTCGTAGCGGGTCAGCTCGAGGCGTGAGGCCCTGGCTCCGGTCTCGAGGGTGACGGGTACCGTGGCTTCCCCGCGGTTCATCACCAGGAGAGTCGTCCGTGCCTCCCCAGCGAGGGCCGCGCCGTGGAGCGCGCCGATGCCGGTCTCTCCCTCGATCTCCAGTCCGAGGGGAGGATTCCCCGCGATCTCCAGGGGGTGCATCGTGTCGTGCCGGGACGCCAGCCACGAGAGGTGGGCGAAGAGCTGGCCGGTGATGGTGAGGTTTGCCTCCCGCGCGTTGATCGGTTCCCCGAGACCCCAGCCGAGGTCGATGTTGGTCACGGAATGGTGGTTGAGGATCTCGATGGCGTCGGGGCGGGCGAGGCCGGTGAGCCAGAAGGCGGCCTGGTAGAGGGCGTTCCACGGCGTGTCGCGGGTGGCCTGGATCCACTGGTCGGACTCGCTGCCCCCCGCCTTCGGACCGTAATAGCCGATGACGTTGTACTCGGTGATCCACATGGGGATGGGTCCGTACCGGGAGGCGATGAGCCGGGCGGCCCGCTCCAGGGTGACCTGGGGCAGGGCCAGAAAGGCCTCGGCGCGGCGGGCGTCGTCGCCGAAGGCGTCGAGGCGGCCCTTCTGCATGACATAGTGGTGGAGGATGAAGGCGTCGTAGTGGGGGCGGTGCCCCGGCTGGGTGATGTGCCCGTTCCAGGCGGCCATGGGAGGATTGCCCTCCCCGGGATCGTTGGTGAAGAGGTCGTCCTCGGCGGCCACGATGCCGATCCGGGCGTCGGGGAAGAGGCGCCGGATGACGGGGCTCAGGGCATCGACGCGGGTGGCATACGTCTCGCCCCGTTCCACCCCTCCGAACTCCCCGCCCCAGAAGTAGGTCTCGTTGTCCATCTCCACGAAGCGGACGGGGACGTCGTTCTCCTTCAGGTATTCAAAGAAGGCGGGCATGTCGTCGGCCCGGGTGGTCATGTTGGTGAGCCACTGGACGTCCGCCCCGATGGCTTCGGCGAACTCGTGGAAGGAAAGGGGGCCGAGGGTGCCGTCGGGCAACGCTTTGGTGTCGTCGACCAGCTCGATCATCCAGTTGTTGGGCTCGGCCGGCCAGATCCGTGTGATCTCCTCCTCGGGGATGTAGTGGCCGGTGCGCCAGTCCCAGAAGGACGAGGGGCTTCCCCCGATGAAGCGGACGCGCCGGGCCCCCAGGGCGCGCAGGAGCCCGCGGAACGACTCCTTCGTCTCCAGGAGGTCGGCGTCGGCGTGGGTGTCGTTCGCGCCGAAGACCCCGGGGTTGACCGGGGCGCCGGGACCGAGACGGATCACGGTCGGCGGCGCGGCCCCCCAGTCCGCGAGCGGTCGCAGCTCCACGGCGGGTCCGGCCGGGGCGCTTCCGGGGGTCATCAGCACGGCCAGGCGCAGCTCCCCCGACTCCGGGGCCACCGCCTCGAACGCGATCATGCGGGTTCCCGGGTTGGGGGAGTCCCACTCGTGGCGCGGTCCCCCGGTGCCGATCACCTCCCAGCGGGTGTCGGAGGGGGAGAGACGCTCCATCCGGAGCCGCTTCTCTCCCTCGTTCAGGGTCAGGGCCGCTCCCGAGGCGTCGCTGGTCCGGGCCCGGGTGATCATGCCCCACCGCACCAGCCGGCCGGGTGTCAGGCCGGCGATCTCGTCCTGGACCAGCACCGCCCCGGACGGAAGGAGGGCCACCCCGCGTCGGACGGACTGCGCCTGCCCGGCGTAGACGGAGCTCATGTCGACGATGGAGTGGGGAAAGGAGGGCGCGTCGGAGAAGGCCACGATAAGGCCGTGGCCCGAGACCTTCTGGAGCTGCCCGTCGATGACCAGCGTGTTGTGACCTTCGTTCTGCTGCCGGAAGATCGTCCACCGGTCCGAGTCCTGGGTCCTGTCCCACAGGTTCATCCCCCGGGACTCGATGCCGTGGTACGGCTCGGCGCCCAGGTCGAGGGCCCACCGGACGCCGTCGGCGTCGAGGACGAATGACCCGGTGTCCATCTGGCCGTGGTTGGCCGAAGGGGAGCCGCCCTTGAGGCCGACGTACGTCGCCCCCGGCTCCGTCCAGGAGCTGCGGTGCACCGTGATCGGCGTCTCCCCTCCGCTGCTCCAGTGGAGCGGCATGCCGATGGGAGGCGCGGATCCCTCGTCACTCATCCAGAGGAGGGAGAGCGGCAGGAAGCGGCCGCTCCCCGACGCGGCGTCCTCGGCGGTCAGCTTCGCCAGCGTCGTTCGAATGCGGTCGCGCTCGCCGAGGAGCCAGTCGGGGCGAGCGTAGCGTTCGCCGAACCAGAACAGCGCCGGCTGCACGCCGCGCCGGTCGCTGCCGTCGGCGTAGTTGAAGAAGAGCCCCGACGGTCCGGTGGCGAGGGCCGGGAACTGGCCCGTCACCTCGAAGCCAGGGGCCCGGGACAGTCCGAAGTCGGTTCCCAGAGCGCTCTCCAGGGCGGCGATGAGCACCACGTTGTAGGTGGTGCCGTACGACCAGTACCCCGGCCCTTCCGGGTAGCTCCCGCGGGGGGCGTACACCGCCATCGACGCCGTCACGTTGTCCAGGGCGCTGTGGACGGTGCGGGCGGCGAGGTCGGGCTCGTCCTCCATGACCGCCAGGGCGCCCGCAGTCAGCCCGCCGTGGCACACCTGTCCCCAGTTGTTGGTGGCCTGCACCCACCCGGTGTGCTCGCCGTCGAACTGGAGGGCGACGCCCTTGTCCACGATGGCGGTCCGGATCGTCTCTCGACTCCCCGGGTCGAGCCGGTCGTAGAGCCAGTCGTAGCCGACGGCCAGCGCGAGGGCCATCTCCGCCACGTCGAGGAAGTGGCTGGGGTTCCAGTCCTCGAAGGCGGCCGCGGCGAGCATCTCCTTCTCGGCCCTTCTGGCGAACCGGGCATCACCCTCGAGGTGGTATGCCATGGCGAGCGCCACCACACGCTTCACCACCCGCCGCGACACTCCCAGCAGGCGTCGCCCCTCCATCGTCCGGGTGACGGGGGGGAGCTCGAGCATGAGCTCGGCCTGGGCCACGACCGCATCGGCGAGTCGCTGGCGAGTGGGGTCACGGTCCAAGGTCGAGCGGAGGGCGGCCAGCTCGCCCGGGGTGACGAGCAGACGAGGGTGCTCCTTCGGTGCCCGGTCGATCCACTGCCGCACCTCCTCGAGGGAGATCGTGGGGGGATAGGCGAGCTCGTCCGCGGGGGCGCCGGCCGGCGACAGGAGCAGCGCCAGGACGAGCAGGGTCATGCCGATGCGGGTTTCGTTCACGGCGAGTCCTCCCTGGGGTCGCCCACCGAGTGGATTATGGTGGAGGCCTCGTCCCCGGCCAAGGGCGCGACTAGGACGCCTCGGGGCCCGGGAGCTGGATGGCGGCGGCGAGGGCTTCCCCAAGTGGGGTGCCCTCGAGACGCGTGACCAGGCCGCGGAGGCGCTGGGGCGGGATGAAGTAGCCCTCGGGCCCAAGGGACACCATGGAGATCCCCGGGAAGTCGGTCTCGAGATCGACGAGGGCCCGCCGTCGGCGCTCGGCCGTCTCCCGCACGTCCCTCGCCTCGCTCAGGGCCTCGGCGCGGCCGAGGGCGTCGTCGATCGCGGACCGCAGCGAGGAGGGATCCAGGGGCTTGCGCAGGAAGCGGAAGACCTCGGCTTCGTTGATGGCATCGACCGCGGCCGCGAAGTCCTCGACGGCGGTGACCACGATCCGGGGCACCCGGGGGTAGCGCAGGCGGGCCTCCACGAGCAGGTGAAGCCCGTGGGCGTCGGGGAGCACGAGCTCGCTCACCAGGGTGTCCGGCGACCCGTCCCGGAGATGGTTCAAGGCCGAGGCGGCGCTGTCCGCGGGGACGACCTCGTAGCTCGCGGAGGGAAGGGCGGCGCGGACCGCCTCGACGGCTCCCGGGTCCCCGTCCACCACGAGCACACGACGCAGGCTCATGGGCGGGGAATCCTGTCCGAACCACCCAGCTCTCGCTGCACCAGGTCGAGGGTTTCCTTCATCTCGCTGACGCCGCGGAAGCGCTCCTCCGGGAGCTTGGCGAGAGCCCGGGCCACGCACTCGACGAGGCGCTCGGGCAAGGGGCCCCGGGGGCTGGTGACCTGGGGAGGGGCGTCGTGGATGTGCTTCTGCAAGACCTCGAGCACGGCACCCCCCTGGAACGGCGGGGCCCCGGACAGCATGCGGAAGAGGATGCACCCCAGCGAGTAGACGTCGGCCCGGTCGTCGGTGGGCCGGGCCTGCGCCTGCTCGGGAGCCATGTAGGCCGGCGTGCCCAGGATCACCGACGCTTCGGCGGTGGCGCCGCGCAGCGCGTCCTGGACGAGGGCGGCCCCGAAGTCGACGATCTTGATCTGGTCCTCGGCGGTGACGAAGACGTTGGACGGCTTGAGGTCGCGGTGGATGACGCCCCGGACGTGAGCGGCGGCCAGGGCCGCGGCGATCCGCCGCACAATCCGCACCGCCTCTTCGGGTAGCAGGGGACCGCTCTTCTCGAGGACCTCTTCCAGGGTGCGTCCCTCCACCAGCTCCATGACGAGGAAGCTCTGGCCGTCGGGGAGCGTCCCGAAGTCGGTCACCCCCACGACCCCGGTGTCGTTGACCAGGGCGGCGGCACGGCCCTCCCGGACGAAGCGCGCGGACATGGCCGGGTCGGCGGCGATGGTCGGGTTGAGGAGCTTCACCGCCACCGGGGTGCTCGCTCCCTCCCGGGTGGCCCGGTACACGATCCCCATGGCGCCCCGCCCAATCTCGCGCTCGATGAGGTAGGGACCGATCCGCCCCGTGCCGCTCGCCAGCTCCCCCGTCGTCGCCGCGTCCCCGTACTCGACGAGCCGGCGCAGCTCGGCTTCGAACCCGGTCTCCAGGTCACGCAGGATGACCACGAACTCACCGCGCGCCCGGCCCACTCGGACCGTCACCCGTCCCAGGCGATCGCCGGTGCCCCAGGGGTCGAGCCCCCCCATCAGGCCCAGGCGCGCGGCGACGGCATGGCCGAGGGTCGGCGGGAGATCGGCCAGGGGTTCCGGGGCGGACTCCCGCGTCAGCACCACCTCGTAGCGATCGCCCCCGGGGGCCAGCATGAGCGCGGACGCCCGTTCGAACACCAGCACGCAGAGGAGCGCGTCAGCGATGTCGATGGCGGAATGCCGTGGCGGCGCGGCGGTCGCCTCGGGGGCAGAGGGAGCCATGTGGGGAACCGACCAAGATTGTACCGGCAGTTCCCGGCCCGTGGCCGGGGTACGATGAGGGTCGTGGAGGAGATCGTCGTCGATTGCCCGGCCTGCGCGGAGCCGTTTGCCCTGGAGGCGGACGTGGACGCGGAGGAGCAGAGCCACTTCGTGAGCTGTCCGATCTGTGGCCGCGCCCTCGAGATCTTCGTCCGCTGCAAGGCCGGGGAGGTTCTGTCGAGCAGCGTCAGCGTCGACTGAGACGCCGGGGCGGAGCGCTCGTCGAGCTTGGTCCTGGACCACGGGCGTAAGACAATCCGTGCCGTGCTTCGCCCCCGCACCACCCTCCTCGCGCTCCTGCCGTTCGCGTTCCACGGGCTCGCCCGGGAGGTGGACCGTGCCCTGGGGCTCGTCCTGCGGGCCGAGATGGAACCCGCCGGCTTTCTGGCGGAAGTCGCCCGGGCGATGGGGGCCGAGGGGGGGGCGGGCGCGGTCCGGGTTGCCGCGTGGCTCCTCGGAGGCCTCGTGGCCTGGGGCGCTCTGGGGTGGAAACGCTCCCGATCCGAGAAGACGTCCCTGGCCGCTGCCCTGGACGCCGAGGTCCCGACCTTCGCGCCCCTCCTTCTCCGGCCGGCGCTGAGTGTCCTCGCCCTCGCCGCGGTGGCCTCTCGGTGGTCCTACCCCTACGGGTTCACCCTTCCGGTCGCGCTCACCCAGGACCTCGGCGTCGCGCAGGATGTCGCCGCCCTCGCCGCGGTCCTGGCGCTTCGGCTGCCGCCCCTCCGCTTCCCCGCCCCCGGCCCGCGCGCGATCCTTCTCCTCGCGTTCCTGGGCTACGCCCTCCTGACGCCGGAATGGGCCCACCACTGGGACGGTCATCCGGGCAACGAGCCCAAGTACCTCCGTCAGGCCGTGGCCCTGGGCCACGATCTCACCCTGGACGCGGAGGGAGTGAGCGCGGCGATGGAGGAGCTGCCGACCACACCCCCGGCCGAGGCCCTGGTCGCGGCGGGTGGCACCCTGGCCCGGGAGTCGGGGCGAATGGCGGCGGCGGTTGCTCGGGGCGAGGCCGGTCGCGATGCGATCCGGGCCACGCGCATCACCCGGCAGACGATCCGCGGCAAGGAGGGCGGGGTCTACTACGTGCTGGCGCCGGGGCCGTCCTTCCTCCTGGCGCCGACGTTCCGCATCGACCGGGCCCTCAACCGGGCGCGGGGCACCGCGGGGCCGATCCCGGTGAGTGTGCTCGCGTGGAACCTGGTGGCGGCTCTCCTCGTGGTGGCCGTCTTCGTCCTCGTCCGCGATGCCACCGGACGGCCGGGGGTCGGGGCGGTGCTCGCGTTCCTCTTCGCGCTCCTGCCGCCCTTCCTCTTCTACTTCTTTCAGTTCTACCCGGAGATGCCAGGGGCGCTCGTCCTGGCGGTGGCCTTCCACGCCCTGGCGTTGAGACCGGGGCGGCTGGGACGACATCCCTGGTTCTACGGGGGATTGCTCGCCACCCTGCCCTGGCTGCACCAGAAGTTTCTTCCGGTCTGGCTCGTCCTCGTGGCCACCGCCCTGTGGGTGATGTGGAGGCAGCGTCCTCGGGGTGGCCATCGACTGCCTCGGTGGCTGGCGGCCTTCCTCGTCCCCCAGGCGGTGAGCCTCTACCTGACTGCGCTCTACAACTTCGCCATCACCGGAAGCGTGCGCCCGGACGCGCTCTTCCTGGCCTGGGGGCCGGGCGGGGTGACCACGGCGCGGATGGGGCAGGGAATCCTGGGCATCCTTCTCGACGCGCGCTACGGCATCCTGCCCTACGTCCCCCTGCTGATCCTGGGCGCGGCGGGCCTCGTGCTCGGTGGTGCCCGACGCTTCGCCGTCGTGCTCCCCGCGGCGACGGTCTACTACCTGACCGTGGCCTCCGCCGACAACTGGGCGGGCGCGGTGTGCAACCTCGGACGCTACTTCATGCCGGTGGCCCCACTGGTGATCGCCCTCGTCGCGTTGGCCCTGGTCCGCGTGCCGGGCCGGCGCGGGGCCCTCGCCCTGGGTCTCATCCTGGCCGGCTGGTCCGCGGCCCTGGCCCTCGCGCTCTGGCAGGACCCGCACGCGGCCAACGACTCGGCCCTGCTCCTGGCGAAGAGCACGTACGCCGACGGGAACCAGTACATCCCGAACCTGCACCTGAGGAGCTGGGCCCGGGCCGCGCCCGGCCTCTGGGCGCGCGTCGGCGCCTGGCTCGTCGTCGTCGGGGTGGCCGCGGTCTGGTGGCGCCGGGCCGCGCTCGCCGGGGCCGGCCGGCCCTCCCGGGGACCGATGCCGGGCCGGGGCCGGCTGCGTTGGCCGGCGATTGTGTCCCTGGCGAGCCGCGAGAGGGTCGGCAGCTCGCCGGTGGCCGTCCTCTTCGGGGCGACGGTGGTGCTCCTGGCCTTCGCCTTCACCCTCGAGCAGTGGCCGTCGGGGCGCCGAGCGCCCAGGTTCGGCCAGACCCTCGCGGTGGGGAACGAGACCCTGGCCTTTGCCCGGGGGGCGGTGCTCGTCCGCCCCGACGAGGTGATCGGCGGGCCCGGGGCCGCCACGCTTCTCGTCCGTTCTCCGGATACCGTGGCCCGTCTCCCGATGACCGTGGGGGGCGAGGGCGTCCTGCGGGTCGCGGGACTGCGGCCGTTCGTCCTGCGCTCCACCGGGGCTCGGGTCGATCTTCCCCTTCGCCCGTATCATGTCGTGCACGGTCGAGACGGCCAGCGGGCGGTCTTCGCCCGGGCGGACCTGACCATCGACGGAGAGGCCGTCCTGCGTCCGGAGCCCGGGGCGGGTCCATCGGCCGCGGCTGCCGGGAAAGAACAAAGGAACCGCGCGGGCGCGGATCTCGTTGAAGACAGCAATGACTGACGAAGCGGCGCCCCTCGTCCAGTTCCAGGACCTGGCCGTGTCCTACGGCCTGGTCCAGGCCCTGGCCGGGGTCTCGGGGGGATTCCCTCCGGGACCCACGGGCCTGCTCGGGCCGAACGGGGCGGGGAAGACGACGCTCCTCAAGACGCTCCTCGGGTTCCTCGACCCCGACCGGGGGCGGATGGCCGCCTTCGGCCTCGACCCGACGAAGCAGGCCCTCGAGGTGCGACGACGACTCGGCTACATGCCCGAGCAGGACTGCCACCTGCCCGGCATGACCGCCTCCGCCTTCGTGGCCTTTGCCGGGGAGTTGTCCGGCCTGCCCCGCGACGAGGCGATCAGCCGGTCGCACGAGGTCCTCTACTATGTCGGTCTCGGGGAGGCCCGCTACCGCAACGTCGAAACCTACTCGACGGGGATGAAGCAGCGGGCGAAGCTGGCCCAGGCCCTCGTCCACGATCCCGACCTGCTGCTCCTCGACGAGCCCACCAACGGCCTCGACCCCCAGGGCCGGGAGGAGATGCTCGCCCTCATCAAGGACGTGGCGACCCGGCGGGGCATGAGCCTGATCCTCTGCTCCCACCTGCTGCGCGACGTCGAGCGGGTCTGCGAGAACGTGATCGTCCTGAACCAGGGCCAGGTGGCCCGGACGGGAACGATCCGCGACCTGACCGGACCCCGGCGACAGGCCTTCGACGTCCGCTTCAAGGGCGACGCCACCGGAGTCCTCACCGACCTCAAGGACCTCGGCGGCGACTGGCGCGACGGAGAGGACGGGTTCCGCCTCTTCCTCCCCGAGGGACAGGGACCGGACACCATCTTCCGGCTGGCGAAGGAGTGCGGGGTCCAGGTCCGCCACCTCCGTCCCGGCGCCGAGACCCTCGAGGACGTCTTCCTCGCCGCCCTCGGCCACGAGATCCAGGGCTGATGCCCATCTACGACCAGGGCTACCGGCGGTACGAGGCGCGGGGCCCGCTCCGCCAGGTCCGCTTCTGGCCGATCACGCGCGAAGCGCTGCGGCTGATCCTGTCCAAGCGGGCGTTCCTGGGTCTCCTCGCGGTGTCGTTCCTGCCCTTCGTGGTGCGCGTCATCCAGGTCTACGTCGTGACCCGCTTCCCGGAGGCGGGGCGGGTGCTTCCCGTGGACGGCCGGCTCTTCGGGCAGTTCCTGAACATGCAGATCGGCTTCACGATCCTGCTCTCGATCTTCGGGGCCTCCGGGCTCATCGCCAACGATCTCCGGACCGGCGGCATTCTCGTGTACCTCTCGCGGCCTCTCACCCGCCGTGACTACGTGCTCGGAAAGCTCGGCGTCCCCCTCGCCCTCAACCTCGCGGTGACCCTGGTCCCCGCGCTCGGGCTCTACGCCGCCGCTCTCAGCCTCGCCCCCGACCAGTTCTTCGCGTGGGAGCTCGCCTGGATCGGGCCGGCCATCGTCCTCCACTCCTTCGTCATCAGCCTCTTCGTGAGCCTCCTGGCCCTCACGGTGTCGGCGCTGTCCCGTAGCGCCCGGGTGGCCGGGCTCGCCTTCTTCGGTCTCATCTTCGGTCTCGAGATGGTGCGGGTCGTGCTCCAGCACGGCTTCGGACGTCGCGAGGCCATGGTGGTGTCGTTCCAGGCCGACCTTCGGTCCCTGGGGTCGTCGCTGTTCGGGCTGGCCGATCCCGAGCTGGCCATGCACTGGGCCGCCCCCGCCGCCGTCCTCCTCGTCGTGTCCCTCGCCTGCCTCGCGATCCTGCGGGTGCGGGTGCGGGCGGTGGAGATCGTCACGTGAGCGCCGCCGCCCCCATCGCCTTCGCGCGAGCGTCTCGCTGGTACGGGCCGGTGATCGCCCTCAACGACGTCACCATCGACATCCCTCCCGGGGTGACCGGACTCCTTGGTCCCAACGGTGCGGGGAAGTCCACCTTCCTGAAGCTGACCGCGGGTCAGCTGCGGCCGAGCCAGGGCGAGGTGCGGCTGCTCGGTCGCCCGTCCTGGGGCTCGCCGGAGCTGTTCCATCGAGTGGGAATGTGCCCGGAGATCGACGCCTTCTGGGAGCGGCTGACCGGGCTGGAGTTCCTGACCACGCTTCTGCGCTTCACCGGGTACGACGAGGCCGAGTGTCTCCGGCGGGCCGAGAACGCGCTGCACCAGGTCGACCTCCTGGACGCCAAGGGACGCAAGCTGGGCGGTTACAGCAAGGGCATGCGCCAGCGGATCAAGCTGGCCCAGTCCATCGCCCACGACCCCGAGGTCCTGCTCCTCGACGAGCCGGTGGCGGGGATGGACCCGGTCAACCGCCGGCGAGTCATCGACCTCGTCCGTCGCCTGGGCCGCGAGGGGAAGACCGTCGTCGTCTCGAGCCACATCCTCCACGAGGTGGAGGCCATGACCCGGCGGGTTCTCCTCATTCACAACGGTCGCATCCTGGCCGAGGGGGACGTCCGCGACATCCGCGACCTTCTCGACGAGCACCCCCACACGGTGGCTCTGCGGGCGCGGGACCCGCGCCGGCTGGCCCAGGCCATCGTGGCGTGGCCCACGGTTCTCTCCATCTCCTTCGGGGCCGAGGGCGAGTGGCTCACGGTGCAGACGAAGCGTCCGGACGAGTTCTACGGGGCGCTCCCCGAGGCCGCCCTCGAGGCCGGAGTGACGGAGATGTACTCGCCCGACGAGGACCTGGAGTCGGTCTTCCGCTACCTGGTGACGCGATGAGGGACACGACCCGGCCGCTGCCGTTCCCTTCCGGGGCCCGGGCGGTCTTCGACCTCTCGCTGGAGGGCATGCTCCTGAGCCGCCGCAGCCTCCTCATGGGCCTGCTCGTCGGCCTTCCGGTGATCCTGGCCATCGTGTACCGGGTGCTTCTCGCCGCCGACGTCCCCAACCGTGCCATCCCGCCCATCGACCTGTACGCCCTCGTCGTGGCCGTCTACTGGATCCGGAACGTGCTGCCCCTGATGGCGCTGTTCCACGCCACGTCGCTGATCGCGGACGAGGTTGAGGGCAAGACCCTCGCCTATCTCCTGACCCGACCCCTGACCCGCCCCTCGATCCTCGCCGGCAAGTTCGCGGCCTATCTCGCGACATCGCTGGGCATCGCCCTGCCCGCGGCGGTCCTCACCTTCTTCATCCTGGTGACCGCGCGGGGCTGGTCGGGCGTGGGGGCCTCGGTCCCGGACCTGTTCCGCGACCTCGGGGTGGTGGCGCTGACCCTTCTCGTCTACGGGGCGCTGTTCACCCTGCTGGGCGTGCTTCTGCGGCGGCCGGTCATCCCCGGGCTCCTCTTCCTCTTCGGCTGGGAGCTCATGGCCAATCTGCCCGGCTACCTGCCGCGCTTGACCCTGACCGCGTGGCTGCGCTCGCTGATCCACCACCGCCCGGCCCAGGAGGGGATCGCGGAGCTCTTCGGCCAGGTCCTGCCCGCCGGGCAGAGCCTGACCGTCATCGTCGTGTCCACGCTCGTCTTCCTCGCCGCCGCGGCCTGGGTCTTCTCCGAGAAGGAATACGTGCTCGACCAGTGAGCGGTAGACTGGAAGCGGAGGTCCTTTCATGAATCGAAGCCGTCTCGTCCTCTTCGTCTCCGTGGTCATCGTCGCGCTCGGGACGATCGCCGGTCTCGGCGTCCTGTGGCTCGACTCCGCCCGTGCCGACGTCGGTCCCCTCCCCGGCGAGGGCCTCGTGCTTCCCGCCGAGACCCGCTTCGTGGGGGGCGTGAACGTGAAGCGCTTCATCGCGAGCCCCATGTTCGCCCGCTACACCGACCGCGAGGGCATGCACCCCAAGGCGATGCGCGACCTCGAGGAGAAGACCGGGCTGGACCTCGCCCGCGACATCGACCAGATCGTGGTGGCGGGCAGCCGGGAGGGAGGGCCGAAGTCCAGGCCCCTCGTCCTCGTTCTGGGCCGGTTCGACCTCGACAAGATCGGCGGGAACCTGCAGACCGAGGGGAAGGCCAACCCCCGCACTCAGGAGGGGGTGACCCTCTTCAGCTATGCCGACGCGTCCGGGAGCTCGACCATGGCGCTCCTGAACGAGAGCATGCTCGTGTTCGGGCCCACCGATCGGGTGGAGGCGGTGGCGGCCAGCCACGCCCAGGGGGCCACGCCTCTCAGCGAGAACGCCGGGATTCTGGCCCTCGTGGAGAGCGTGAAGCCGGGCTCCACCTTCTGGATGGTGGGGGACAGGACCGCGATGGAGGCCCTGCCCAGCGCGATCCCGGGCCAGGGCGGGTCGGCGGCCATGAACCTCCCACCGCTCCAGAGCCTGACTCTCACTGGGGACCTCGATCCCCAGATCTCCCTGGCGCTGACCGGGGTGGCCGCCGACGAGACCGCGGCCACGAAGCTCGCCGACGTCGTCCGGGGCTTCGTCGCCCTCATGACCCTGCAGGCGTCGCAGAAGCCGGAGCTCCAGCAGCTGGCCTCGGCCTTCAACGTCACCACCGAGGCGGACCGGGTGCTGGTCAGCGCGCGGATTCCCTACGAGCTGCTCGACGCCCTCCAGGCGAAGAAGCAGGAGGGGCCCGTGGGAGTGACGCCCGAGTAGACCGCCGCGGAAGCCGAGGAGCCCGCCACCGCGACTCCGGTGTAGCGGTACGTGCTAGCCAGGCGACCCTCAACCCCACGCCGTCATCCTGAGGAGCTCCGTCGTCGAGCGTGCGACGAAGGAGCTCTCGGTTGGCTCGACGGAAAGGAAGGGACTGGTACGCGACAGGACGTCCGTCGGTCGAGCGTTCGATGAGGGTTCTCGACGTCGAGCCGAACGGAAGGATTCCGCGCCCGACGTCCAAAGCGCGGGCGCGGAATGAAAGTCAGTACTCGTACCGCCACTCGATGCGGTAGCGCTGCACCCAGTCCTCGCGCTCCTCCGGGATCAGGCTGTCCTTGAAGCGCTGCCAGCTGGCGATGGCGTGCACGCTGCTCTTCCTGCTGGTGGCGCCGCCGAGGTCGACGCGGTGGGCCTCGTACCCGGTTCCCCAGTAGAAGTCGTCGGCGTTGAAGGCGGCCACGGTGGCGTCGCGGTCGATCTTGGCGTACGTGTAGTCGAGGCGGGCCCGCGAGCTCGCGAGCTGTCCCATGGCGAGGGTCGCCCACAGACCCGTGTTGCCCTCGCTCAGGGCGGTGTTCCAGCAGTAGTCCACGACCAGGGCGAAGGGCACCTGGCCGGCGGAGACCAGCCGGCCCTGGACGTCGACGATGCGGTAGTCGTAGAGGTAGAGCCCGTCCAGGGTCCGCGTGTTCTGCCGGCGGATCCGCGGGTCGATCGTCTCCAGGTCCCTGAAGTCGAGGTAGGCGCCGCCGAGCGTGAGCTGGCTCTGGTCGCCGGTCTGGAGCGCCAGCTCCGCGGAGCCTCCGAACATGACGGACTCGTCCTCGAACCAGTGGCTCTTCGTGGCGTAGATCCCCCGGACCGCGAAGCGAGTCAGCGAGCCGGCCTGCTCGAAGACGACGGCGCCCCCGCCGCCGAACGGCCGGAGGTCCCGGTCCCAGATCATCTCGGTGACGGGAAGGGGCATCAGAAAGCGTCCGCCCACCGCCTCCACCGGGCCCGCCTTGACCTTCCCGTAGTAGAGATCGAAGAGCGCCTTCCGGGAGTAGAAGTTGTCGCGGATGATGAGCCGGGGATCGCCACCGGGCCGCAGGGTGTTGTCGTCCTGGCTGTAGTTGAACTGCCCCCCCACCCCGAGCTCGACCGGGCCGAGGTCCAGCTCGACCCGTGGCCGTGCCTGGACGAAGTAGCGGTCCTCGTTCACCTTCCCGTCGAGGGTGGGGATCTCTCGGGTCCACTCGTAGCGCATCACGCTGTCGCCGGTGAAGCGGAAGGACTTCTTCTGCTGCCCATAGCCCTGGGCTTCCAACGGGTGAGCGACGGCGACGATCAATGCGGCGAGAGGGAGCACACGGTTCATGCCTGGGGGTCTCCTTTCCGACTCGGTGCGTGGGTCGATTCTACGTCACCGGAGTAAACTGGCCTTCTCCATGCCCGGGTCGGCTCCTCCGAAGACCGCACGCATCAGCGTGATCATCCCTGCCGTCGACGAGGAGGAGGCGATCGGGCTGGTGATCGCGGAGATCCCGACGGTCGTGCACGAGGTCATCGTGGTCGACAACGGCTCGCGTGACCGCACTGCCGAGGTGGCGCAGGCCGCCGGGGCCCGGGTGGTGAGCGAGCCCCGCCGGGGCTACGGTCGGGCCTGTCTCGCCGGCATCGCCGCTGCCGACCGTCCCGACATCCTCGTCTTCCTCGACGGCGACCGCAGCGACTACCCGGCCCAGCTCGCGGACGTGGTGGCCCCGATCCTCGAAGGGCGGGCGGACATGGTGGTCGGCTCGCGCAACCTCGGCCGGCGCGAGGCCGGTGCCCACCCCGGGCACGCCGTGCTCGGCACCAGGGCCTGCGTGGCGTTCATGAACGTGACCGCCGGCTCGCGGGCCACCGACCTCGGCCCCTTCCGGGCGATCACCGCCGAGGCGCTGCGCGGGCTCGGGATGCGCGACCCCGACTACGGGTGGACGGTCGAGATGCAGATCAAGGCGGCCCGGGCGGGACTGCGCGTCGTCGAGGTCCCCGTGGACTACCGGCCGCGCATCGGCCGGAGCAAGGTGAGCGGCACCGTCTCGGGGACGGTGAAGGCCGGGGCCAAGATCCTGGCCCTCATACTTCGATACGCGCTCACTCCCCGGACCTCGCGGTGACGCTGGCCACGCCGCCACGGGTGGTCCGGGGAGGCGTCCTCGCCCTCTGTGGGGTGGTTCTCAGCCTCTGCGTGGCCAACTGGGCGACCGGCGCTGCCCCGCCGTTTCGGGTCGGCGCCCATCTCGCCTTGTACGGCGCTGCCTTCGTCGCCTACCTGGTCGCCCTCGTCGCCTCCCGGGGCCTCTCCCGCCGGGGTCTCCTGTTGGCCCTCGGTGTCGCCCTCGTCTGGCGGGCGGCCCTCGTCGTCGCGCCGCCCTTCAACGACGACATCAACCGCTACGTCTGGGAGGGGCGGATCCAGCAGCACGGCGGCAACCCCTTCAAGTGGTCGGACCGGCCCACGATGGAGCGCTGGGCCCCCCTGCGCGACGAGGTCTGGGACGGCATGAACCACCGCCACATGCCCGCGATCTACCCGCCACTGTTCCAGCTCGCGGCGTGGGGAGTGACCTCCGTCCACGACTCGGTCACCGCCATGAAGGTCTTTCTCGTCCTGTGCGAGATCGCGACCCTGGGACTCCTGGCCTGGGTGCTCCGTCGTCGCCACCGGCCCGCCGAGCGCCTGCTGATCATGGCCTGGAGCCCGCTCGCCCTCGTGGAGGTCGCCGGGGCCGGTCACAACGACGCGTTCGCGGTGATGTGGCTGGTGGCCGGCCTCCTCGCTCTCGAGCTGGACCGTCCCCTGCTCTCGGCGCTGGCCGTGGGCGCCGGGTCCATGGCCAAGATCCTGCCCGGCGTCGTGGCGGTGGCGTGGGCGCGCCGCTACCGCCCGTGGCACGTGCTCGCCGCGCTGAGTGTGATCGCGGTGTGTGTCTGGCCCTACCTCGACGCCGGCCGGACGCTCTTCCACAGCCTGTCACGATTCGCCCGCTACTGGCGCTTCAACGAGACCCTCTTCGCTCCCCTGGCCGCGCTCCTCGGGAGCCACGAGGCGGCGGTGCGGGCGGGGACCGTGCTCACCCTCGTCCTCGCCCTCGTCCTTGCCTGGCGCCGCGCGGACACGACCACCGCGGCAATGGCGTTGGTGGCGGCGTCGCTGGTCCTGAGCCCCAACGTGCTGCCCTGGTACGCCCTGTGGTTCCTTCCCCTGCTGGTCGTGCGCGACCAGCCGGCCGCGCTCCTGTTCACGGGGACGGTGAGCCTGTCCTACCTGGCCTATCCGGAGGACCAGTCGGGCGACCGATGGAGCGTGGGGTGGGGCGTGCGCGCCCTCGAGTACCTGCCGTGTGCCGCCGTGCTCCTCCTCACGCACCTTCGTCGAGGGGCGCCCGAGTCCGCGGGAAACCCGCCCGCGCGAATCGGGTAGGGGAGGACGTGCTCTCGGCGCAGCTCCTCGTGCTCTATCTCGTTCGCTGAGGCCTCAGACCGCCCGAGTCAGCACGCCCCCGAGCTCGGCGGACAGGATGCTGTGGCACGCCGGGCAGACGACGACGTAGCCACGCCGGGGCAGGAGCGAGATGAAGTTGACCCGGGTTCGGGCCAGGCGCAGCGCCTGCAGGGTCTTGATCGTCTCCTGGCAGTGCGGGCACTTGAGGGGTGACTCGAGCGCGTACTCGGCCTCGAAGCTCGGCGGCGCCGGACCGTCTTCGACGTCATTCATGGCGTCCTCCCCGTGCCGGCCGGCGGGCGACCGGACATCGGGAGCGGTCAATGCAAGGACATTGCCAGTGGTCGAAAGGACCCTATTCGCTCAGAGATAGCCTCGAAATGATCATGATCGAGCGACTTGCTATCCGTTCCTATAGAGTATGATCATTGGATGTCTTGACGTGGGACGAGGCGATACCGACGCGGGACGGGCTGTGATCCCTCGCGTCGCGTGGCCTGGGCGGCCTCGTCGAAGGCCTCGAGATCGGCGGCGACAGACTCCCACCGCTCGGCCTCGGGCCCGCTGGCCACCATCTGTCGGAGCACGCGCCGCAGCTCGTCGCGGCCCTCCGCGGCCCACCGGATCGAAAACGCCTGCCGCCTCATCGGGGTCGCCAGGGTGGCGAGGTTGACCCCGGCGGAGAGCGCGGACTCGGAGAAGGTGCCGACCACCTGGTCGTCGATCATGACGTCGAAGCGTCCCGCGGGCAGGCCCGTGACCACCAGCGGCTGCTGGTCCAGGGCCTCGAGCCCGGCCCCGGCGGCCTCGGCGAGCTCGACCGTCGCCCCTTCGAACAGGAGGGGAAGGGGGAGCGCCTCGTCGAGCTGGGTCCAGCTCAGGCCGCGGTCCGTGGCCTCGAGATCACTCACCGTGGTCCTCTCGGTGGCGACCACACGGGGCTCGGTGGCCTCGACCTCGACCCGGGTGACGACGGCCGGGGCGTTCCAGGCCCGCAGCAGCGCGGCGCCCATGACGAGGTGGCCGGCGTCCGAGGGGTGGACGCGGTCGGGGAGAATCTGGCGGGCGAGCTCGGGGTGGGTGGCCTGGACGGCGGCGAGGCCGGCATTCACCGGCGTGCGGAAGTCCACGACCCGGGCTCCCTCGCGCTTCGCGAGCGCCGCGACGTAGCACCCGTAGCGCCGGAGCACGTCGTCGTAGCCCGCGGGAAACTGGGCGGGCCGGGCCACGTCGTCGAAGGGCGAGGGCTGGATGAGGGTGAGCCGGGCGTCGGGAAGCGCCTCCCTCAGCTTCGCGACGATCGTCCGATAGCCGGCCGCATACGCCGCGAACGTGGCCGCGTCGTACGGCTTGTACCCTCCGTCGTTCATGCCGAGCATCACGGTGACCACGCTGGGCCGCAGCGCGATGACGTCCCTCTCCAGGCGCTCGTCGATGGCGCCGGCCCACCCGCCCGAGACCCGGTCGCCGCCGACGCCGGAGTTGTAGAAGCGCACGTCCCAGGCCGGAAAGCGGCTCGCCACGTAGGCCTCCACGAGCCGACCGTAGCCGCCCTCCTCGGTGATGCTGTCGCCGTAGAAGACGATCCGGTCCCCGTCGCGCAGAGCGAACGGAGCCGGGGCGTCGACGGCCTCGGCTTCCGTGAGACTCGAGCCGAACGCCGCCCCGAGGGTGAGCGCGGCGGCCACCAGGGCCGCCAGGCTGGAGTGTCGTGTCATGGGGCTTCCCTCCCTTGCCACTGCGGCAGCGTAGCTTTCCGCATGGCACGGATGCTGTCAACGCCCCAGCAGGGCATCCGCCGGCCAGATGACATTGTTCGAGATGAGTACTTTGGATGCGGAATCCGTAGTGCAGACGGTCTACGTCGTATAGTACAAACGACTTGCGCCGTTCAGCCCAGGGGACTACACTCGAACCCTCATCCGATCAATGCAGGTCGTTGACGGGCCTTGGAGTAGGGGACGCGAACGACGCGTCTTTCCGGGGTGGCGTGTGGGCTTGTTGCGGGCGCGAGGCGCCCATGGAGAACCAGATGAACCTCTCGACTCGAATGGCCGTGATCCTCGTGCTGGCGGCTCCCGGGGCCGTGGGCGCCCAGTCGCCCCTGCCCGCCAACGTCGGTGACAACGCCAACATCATCCCGATCTACCAGAGCAGCGATCCCCCGGCCGCGGACGACTACCTCAGGGGCAACCTTCTCGGGCAGCGCTGCAACGAGGCCTCCATCGGGATCTCGAGCATCAACCCGGACCACATGATGGTCTTCTGCAACGACTACCGGGCGACCTTCAACTGGGACGACTCGCTGGTCCCCTCCGGGAAGACCACCCTGGTGGCCTCGGCCTGGAACGGGGTCAAGACGTTCTTCGCGTGGCTCACCGGCCGGCCGGGCCCCGAGCCCGAGGTGCAGAAGATCATCGCCAGCGCCGAGGCCGGGATCGGCGGCGGGGTGACCTACGACGGAGTCACCTGGCAGGGGTTCATGGTGCCCGGTGGTCCCAACGACAACACCCCGGCCAGCCTCGCCCATCCCGGGAAGCAGCTCGGCCTCCAGGGCTACTCCGACCCGTTTGCCGTCAGCATGCACGACGGGCGCGTCGGCGTGGCCTACATTGGCTTCACCCGCGACAAGGTCAGCGGAGATCACACCCAGAGCGCGGTCTTCTTCTCGCGCTATCGCGACCGCAACGCCAGCGACGTGCTCCACGACTGGGAGTACGAGTTCAGCTCCATGGTGGACCTCAGCCAGAACCTGAAGCAGGGGCAGTTCCTCGACAAGGTCGCGGCCGCTCAGGCTCCCAACGGCACCCTGTACGTCACCTACACGCGTTTCACCGGCAAGTCCGGGAGTGCCGCCATCTTCCTGGCCCGGTCCGTCGACGGAGGCGTGACCTGGGAGTCCGCCTCCATCGACAAGGACGCCAAGTACGGGCAGGCCGCCCTCCCCGTGGTGAATCCCACCGACGCCTCGGAGGTGGGCGTGCTCTGGCGCACCTTCGTGGACAGCACCCTGCTGTTCAAGAGCACGCGCAAGGGCACGAAGAACGTGGACCTCTTCGCGGGCGATCCCGACGGTCCCTACCTGCCCTTCGACCAGTACTCCCAGGCGATCGACGCCGACCCGAGCCGGGTGGCGTTCCGCACCCTCGCCTTCCCGGCGGCGGACTACACCCCCGACGGCAGCTTCCTGGTCGCCGTCTTCACCGAGTGGACCGACCTCGGCACCGGGGCCCCGGGGACCGCGGGCTACCCCATGCCGATGGTCGTGATGAAGCTCTCGACCGACGGGGGCGCGACCTGGTCGGGACGTCACGTGCTGAACGTGGAGAACGGGGAGTGGGGCTGGGTGCCCGCCTCGCCCGAGCGGCTGGGCTTCTTCAGCCCGGAGAGGCCGGTGGGAGCGCAGCTCATGCCGGCGGTTTCCTGCGGCGTGGGGAATCAGTGCCTGGTGGTCTGGAAGCAGAGCTTCGAGGCCGCGCTGTCCCCGGGCGGGCCGGAGAACCCCGGTTCCCTGGTGACCGCGGGGCTCACCCGCCGGTTCGACGTGCGGGGGGCCCTGGTGACCTTCGACGG
>JAJDNS010000052.1 GCA_022340585.1 Acidobacteriota bacterium | reverse complement strand
GGCCGCCGGCGCGGGTGCGGGTGCGGGTGCGGGTGCGGGTGCGGGTGCGGGTGCGGGTGCGGGTGCGGGTGCGGGTGCGGGTGCGGGTGCGGGTGCGGGTGCGGGTGGAGCCGGGGCCGGCGGAGGAGTCGCCGGTGCCGGCGCCGCCTTCGCCTCGGCCGGAGCCGGCTCCGGCTCGGCCTCCGCCGCCTTCTCCGCCGCGGCCAGGAGGGGCTCGATGTCCTCACCCTCGTCCGCGATCACCCCGATGAGAGCTCCCACCGGGGCCTTGCCCCCCGCGGAGACCAGGATCTTGCGCAGGGTGCCGGCGCCGAGGGCCTCCATCTCCATGTTGGCCTTGTCGGTTTCGATCTCGGCCAGGACGTCGCCGACCTTGACCGCGTCACCCTCCTGCTTGCTCCACGAGACGACGGTGCCCTCCTCCATGGTGGGGGAGAGCTTGGCGAGCACGACCTTGGTGATCATGGATTCATGCCCCTGCCCGGAAACTCGACGCCGCCGAGGCGCTCAACGATACAGCACCTGGTTGACGGCCTCGATGATCTGCTTCGGCTGGGGAAGGAATGCGTTCTCCAGCTTCTTCGAGTACGGCATGGGGACGTCGGCGGAGGTGACCCGCACGATCGGTGCGTCCAGATCGTCGAAGCACTCGCGCTGGACCCGGTCCGCGATCTCGGCGCCGAAGCCCGCGTAGCGCCATCCCTCCTCGACGACCACGCACCGATTGGTCTTGCGCACCGAGTCGAAGATCACGTCCTCGTCCAGTGGCCGGAGGGTGCGCGGGTCGACGACCTCGGCCTCGACCCCATCGCCGGCCAGCAGCTCCGCCGCCTGCAGCGCCCGCTGGACGGAGCGGCTCCAGGCCACGAGGGTCACATCCTTGCCCTCGCGCTTCACGTCTCCGAGCCCGAGGGGGATCGTGTACTCCTCGTCCGGCACCTCCCCCTTGAGGTTGTAGAGGACCTCGTTCTCCATGAAGATCACCGGGTTGTCGTCCCGGATGGCGGCCTTGAGGAGCCCCTTGGCATCCACCGGGGTCGAGGGCATGGCCACCACGAGCCCCGGGATGTGGACGAACCAGCTCTCGAAGGCCTGCGAGTGCTGCGCGGCGACCTGGGCGGCGGCGCCCGAGGGGCCCCGCATCACCATCGGGCAGCGGATCTGACCGCCCGACATGTAGCGGTACTTGGCCGCGTGGTTGACGATCTGATCGAGGGCGAGAAGTGAGAAGTTGAAGGTCATCATCTCGGCGATCGGGCGCATCCCGACGAAGGCCGCCCCCACCGCCACCCCCGCGATGGCCTCCTCGGCAATGGGGGTGTCGCGCACTCGCCACTCGCCGAACTCCTGGATCATCCCCTGGGTGACCTTGTACGGCCCCTGGTAGTGGCCCACCTCCTCGCCGAGGAGGAACACCGAGGGGTCGCGGCGCATCTCCTCCTTCATTGCCTGGTTGAGCGCCTCGCGCATGGTGATGACGGCCATGGCTAGCTCTCCACCTCGGCCTTGCTCCAGGCCGGGAACACCTCGGGGACACGGTCTTCCTTCTCCGCCGCGCGCCAGGCCGGGTCCTTCTCGGCGGCCCTCGGGTGGATGTAGGGAGAGCGCACGTACACGTCCTCGTAGAGGGTGTCCGGGGAAGGCCAGGGACTCTCCTCGGCGTACTGGACCGCGTCGTCCACCTGGGCGATGACGTCCTTGTCCAGGGCCTGCAGGTCGGGCTCGGGGATCCCCATCTCCTCCTGGAGGTGCTTCGCGAAGAGCAGTACCGGGTCGTGCTGCATCATCTTCTCGACCTCCTCCTTGGTCCGGTACTTGCCCGGATCGGACATGGAGTGGCCACGATAGCGGTAGGTCTCGGCCTCGACCAGCGTGGGCTGCTTGCTCTTGCGGGCCCGCTCGATGGCCTCGCCGAGGGTCTCGCGCACAGCCAGTATGTCCATCCCGTCCACGTCCGTGCGGGGCATGCCGTAGGCGCTGCCCCTCTGGTAGAGATCCTTCACCGAGGAGGCCCGGGTGGTCGCGGTTCCCATGCCGTAGCGGTTGTTCTCGATGATGAACACGACCGGGAGCCCCCAGAGCGCGCTCACGTTCAGGGCCTCGTGGAAGGCCCCCTCGTTGACGGCGCCGTCACCGAAGAAGCAGAGCACGACCTGGTCGGTCTCGCGCAGCCGGATCGAGTAGCCCATCCCCGCCGCCACTGGAAGGTGGCCGCCCACGATGCCGTCCCCGCCGAAGTTGCCCCGGGGGACGTCGTAGAAGTGCATGCTCCCGCCCTTGCCCCGGCTGATGCCGCCGACCTTGCCGCACAGCTCGGCCATGAGCGAGCGGGGGTCGGTGCCGCGGGCGAGGGCATAGCCGTGGTCGCGGTAGGAGGTGATGAAGTAGTCGTCGGGCCGCAGCAGGCTCATGGCCCCCACCCCAACTGCCTCCTGGCCGATGTACAGGTGGAGGAAGCCCCCGATCTTGCCCTCGACGTACAGCTGGGCGCAACGCTCCTCGAAACGGCGGATGAGGAGCATGGCCCGGTACTGCGTGAGCGCTTCGTCTTTGTTCATCCTGGACTCGTTTCCTTCCGCGGCGCCCGCCGAAAAGCTCCATATTTACAGAGAATTAGCCGCGACGTCAACGAAGCGGGGAGGGCCTCAGGGGTTGGAGAGGAGGAAGACGACGAGGGCGGCGAGCCCCAGGCCGAGGGCGAGCATGCCGAGGAGGGAAAGGGCGAAGGTGAGCTCCGCGTCGCCGGCCCCCGGGGTCTGTCCGGCCGAGGGACTGCCGAAGGCCGCCTTGACGTCCTCCCGGAGCATGTAGATCAGGACGGTCACCGAGGCGAAGGTGAAAGGGCACACGAAGAGCCCGACCCCGGCGGCCACGATCTGAAGCTGGCGCGCCCAGGGTGCCCGGGCCCGGAGGCCCACCGCCATGATCCCCGCGAAACCCCCGGGGACCAGGCCCGCTCCCACCGCGAGAGCCCCGGCCATGAGGCCGGCGCCGGCCCGCACCGCGATGAGGAGGCTGCCGACCACGAAGGCGGGGGCGGCCAGAGCCCAGAGCACGGCGAGGGTGGTGACCGTGGGGATCGCGGCGGCTTCCGCTGCCGAGTGACGCCGGGCCTTCCGACGGGGACTCGGGGGAGCGGTCGGGGGCTGGGTGCTCGGGAGCTCTCCGCCTTCTCGAAGCTCGGGGGTGGAGACGAGCACGGTCTCCGCGGCTTCGGGCAAAACCCTGATCGTCGTGTCGCCCAGGCGGATGGTGTCCCCGGGAGCGAGGCGCGAGCGGCGCAGGGGACGGCCGTTGACTCGGATCCCGTTCGAGCTCCCGGCATCGCGGATGGTCAGCCCCTCGGGGCCGTCGTCGAGCACCGCGTGGCGACGCGAGGACCGCTGATCGCTCAGGACGAGGTCGCAGGAGGGATCGCGGCCGATGACGACCTTGGGGCCCGGCAGCTCGACCTGATGGGGCGTGCCCTGGGGCTGGGAGACTTGCAGCTTCATGCCCTCGCTCGGAAACGGGGCGATTGTAGCAGGCCGCCGAGGTCGCTCGACTTCCGTCCGGTGGCCCGTGTAGCATCGCGGCAACCCGGGAGAAGAAGACATGGTGCCAGGAGACCCGCAGCAGCGGAGCGCCCGCCTCCGCGAGGTCATGGAGATACTGCGGGGGGAGGCTCCCGCCGAGGACCGGGACCTGGTCCTGAGCTTCGCCCCCCTGGTCTTCGAGGACATGCCGCCGTCCGTCGCCCTCGAGCTCCCGCCGTCGGCGGTGGCGACGCGACTGCTGTCGCACTTCCGCTTCGTGGCGCGGGAGATGCCGCCCTCTCACCAGCTCTATCGGGGGCTGCCGGGGATCCACGTTGCGGTCTGGAACCCGGGCGACGAGCGGGCGCGCTCCATCGGGGGTGGTTCCGGGTTGCCCCTCGACACCACCATCGTCCAGACCCACACGCCGGACCGGCCCTTCATCTTCGACAGCCTGAAGAACTACTTCCAGAAGTCCGGCGTGCGCGTCTACTCCGCGATCCACCCGATGTTCACCGTCCGACGACAGTGGGAGCGAATCGTCTCCTTCGGGAAGATCCAGGAGGAGGGGAGCCGGGAGAGCTACACCTTCTTCCAGCTCGAGCCCCTCGAGTCGAGGGACCGTCGCCGTCGGATGGAGCACGAGGTCTTCTCCCTGCTGAAGGCCGTCTTCCTTGCCGTGGACGACTTCACCGAGATGCAGCGCTCGTGCCGGGACCTGGTGTCGCGACTTCGCAGCCCCCGGGGGGACGAAGGGCAGCTGGCGTCGGCCCGCGCGTTTGTCGAGTGGCTGTTCGACGACAACTACATCTTCATGGGGACGGTCTCCTACCGGGTCGGGCGGGACGGGCGATTCAAGCGCATGGACGAGACCGCGAACGGAGCGTTCGCGGATCCCACCTTGCTGCCCATCGTCTTCCCCGGGGTGGCCGAGCACATCGAGACCCACCTGCGCCCCCGGGCCGACGACGATCGGATCGTCGATCTCGACTTCTCCACCGGGGCCGGGGCCATCTATCACCTGGACCCTATCGAGGACCTGGCCCTGCGCGAGTGGGACGAGGAGGGGCGGCTCAAGAGCCTGACCTTCCTCCTGGGGCGGTTCGCCCGGAGCGCCTTTGCCCAGCGGGCCGACCGGGTCCCGGTCCTTCGTGACAAGCAGC
>JAJDNS010000017.1 GCA_022340585.1 Acidobacteriota bacterium | reverse complement strand
CGACAGACGAAGGACCGCTCGCGGCTGATCGTCTCCTCCCTCCTCGACACCACCGAGGCCGAGGCGGAGTGGACGGCGCTCCTCCAGGCCGCCGGCCAGCTCTGGCTCGGAGACGTGCGGCTCGACGCCCGGACCTTCCACGTGCACGAAAGCCGCCGGCGGGTGCCGCTGCCGACCTACCCGTTCGAGCGCAAGCGATTCTGGATCGAGGCCCCGACGGAGGCGGCGACGACCACGCCGCCCCTCCCGGCGAGTCCGACCCCACCGGGTCTCCTCGGAGCGGACACGACCGTTCCGGCACCCGCCCCGACCCCGTTTCCGGCGCCGGGGACAATGCCGTTCCCGCGCCTTCCGGTCCCCCCGCCTCTGGCTGCCCCCTCCCAGCCCGTTCCCGCGGATTCCCCCGTCGCGCCGCCGCCGGCGGCCGACGGTCCCACGACAGGAGCAGCGCAGATGTCGAGCCCTTCCCCTTCGGTCCGGGTCCATCTCGTCAGCAAGCTCGGCGACCTCTTCGAGGAGGTCTCCGGGATCGAGTTCGGCAACGGCGATGCCAAGGTCAGCTTCATGGAGCTGGGCCTCGACTCGCTGGCCCTGACCCAGGTCGCCCAGCAGGTCAAGAAGGCCTTCAAGGTCGACGTGACCTTCCGCCAGCTCATGGAGAGCCACCCGAGCCTCGAGGCCCTCGCCAGCCATCTGGAGGAGAACATGCCCAAGGACCTTCTCCCGGACACCGCGCCCGCCGCGGCGGAGGCCACGACGACGGCCCCGTCCCCCGCTGGCGCCCCCGCGCCCGCACCGGCCGCGGCACCATCGGCCTGGCCCACGGCTCCCGCGCCGGGCGGCCAGTGGCCCGCGGGCCCGACACCAGGCGCCATGCCCCCCATGGCCCCGATGTCCCCCTGGGGGTTCGACCCCCAGTCGATGTGGACGATGATGCAGCTGTACCAGCAGCAGCAGATGGCGATGTGGGCGGCGGCGCAGGGACAGATGGCGCCGACGGCGCCCGGCGCGCCGTGGGCTCCCCCGGGCACCGCACCGGCCGTGCCGACCACGCCCGCACCTGCGCCCGCCGCAGCCCCCGTGGCCGTTCCGGCCGGGACGAGTCCGACGCCGGCCGCGGACGACGCCGCCGCGAGCGACGAGGAGGCCACCGCGGGACCGATCAAGTACGAGGCCAAGAAGGCGTTCGGGGCCCAGACCCGGATCAGCACTTCGAGCGAGGAGCTGACGCCGAAGCAGAGGGTTCGCCTCGAGGCGTTCACCCGCCGCTACAACGCGCGTACGAGGAGCTCCAAGGCGTACACCCAGCGCTATCGGAAGGTGGCCTCGGATCCGCGGACGGCCACCGGGTTCAAGCCCGCGCTCAAGGAGCTCGTCTATCCCATCGTGGCCAAGCGGGCCAAGGGCGCCTACCTCTGGGACCTCGACGACAACAGGTACATCGACGCCATCAACGGCTTCGGCAGCAGCTACTTCGGCTGGCAGGCGGACTTCATCAGCGACGCGGTCAAGCAGCAGATCGACGAGAGCCTGGCCATCGGCCCCCAGACGCCGCTCCTGGGAGAGGTGGCGGAGCTGTTCTGCGAGATCACCGGGAGCGAGCGGGCGGCCTTCTGCAACACCGGCTCGGAGGCGGTGATGGGCTGCATGCGCCTCGCCCGCACCGCGACCGCTCGGTCCAAGATTGCCATCTTCAACCAGTCGTACCACGGCATCTTCGACGAGGTCATCGTCCGGGCCACCAAGAAGGGCAAGGCCTTCCCGGCCTCGCCGGGGATCCTCCCCAATACCGCCGAGCAGGTGCTGGTGCTGGAGTACGGGGCCCCCGAGTCCCTGGAGATCCTCCGGGCCCAGGCCGACGAGCTGGCCGCGGTCATGGTGGAGTCGGTCCAGAGCCGTCACCCCGACCTGCAGCCCCGCGAGTTCCTCCACGAGATTCGGAAGATCACCGCCGCGTCGGGGAGCGCGTTCATCTTCGACGAGGTCATCACCGGCCTCCGGGCCGGGCCGAAGGGCGCCCAGGGCCACTTCGGCGTCGAGGCCGACCTGGCCAGCTACGGGAAGGTCGTGGGGGGCGGGTACCCCCTCGGGGTAATCGCCGGCAAGGCCCGCTTCATGGACTGCCTCGACGGCGGCCACTGGCAGTACGGTGACGACTCCATCCCCACCGTGGGCGTCACCTACTTCGCCGGCACCATGGTGCGCCACCCCTCGGCCATGGCCGCGGCCAAGGCCGTCCTGCTGCACCTCAAGAAGGAGGGCCCGGCCCTGCAGGAGCGGCTCAACGCCCGCACCGCCGAGCTCGCCGCCACCTTGAACCGGGAGATGGAGACGCTCGAGGTGCCGCTTCGCGTCAAGCAGTTCTCCACGCTCTGGAAGCCAACCTGGACGGAGGACCAGCCCTACGGCGACCTTCTGGCCTTCATGCTCCGCGACCGGGGGATCCACATCTACGAGGGATTCCCCTGCTTCCTCACCACCGCCCATTCCGACGCGGACATCGAGGCCATCGTGACGGCCTTCCGCGAGTCGGTGCGGGAGATGCAGGAGGCCGGCTTCCTTCCCGAGCCGACCCGAAGCCCGGGAGAGCTCGACGCCAGCCAGCCACCGGTGGAAGGGGCGCGTCTCGGCCGTGACCCCAACGGCGACCCGGCCTGGTACGTGCCCAACCCCGAGGAGCCCGGCAAGTACGTGAAGGTGAACTGATGAGCCAGACCGAAGCCCGACCCGAACCCACGAGCGTCGAGTTCGACCCCTTCGCGGGGCCGAGCCTCCTCCTCACCGCGCCGTCCACCGAGTCGCAGCGCGAGATCTGGACCGCCTGCCGCATGGGCGACGACGCCTCCCTCGCCTTCAACGAGTCGAACGTGCTCGAGCTCGAGGGAGAGCTCGACGTCGAGGCCCTCCGGACCGCCGTCCGCGATCTCGTCGGGCGCCACGAGGCGCTCCACACGACCTTCAGCACCGACGGGCTGACCCTCATGGTGGCCGAGGCTCACGAGGTCGACGTGCCGCTGGTGGATCTGTCCGGACGGTCCGAGGAAGAGCGCGAGGTCCGGATGGGCGAGCTCCTCGCCCGCCAGGTGGAGCAGACCTTCGACCTGGAACAGGGCCCGCTGGTGCGGTTCCAGCTCGTGAAGCTGGGCCCGGTGGCCCACCGTCTCGTCTTCACCGCTCACCACATCGTGTGCGACGGGTGGTCCACCGCGATCCTCATGCGGGACCTCGGGGCCCTCTACACCCGGGCCCGGGGCGGCGAGGTCACGCTGGCCGAGCCCGAGCCCTTCAGTGCCTACTCCCGGGCCGAGGTGGAGAGCGCGGGAACGAAGGAGCTGGCCGACGCCGAGACGTACTGGCTGGGTCAGTTCCGCGAGCCCGCCACGGTGCTGGACCTGCCCACCGACCGGCCGCGTCCGGCCCTCAAGACCTACGCGGCACGGCGAGAGGACTACGTCCTCCCCGCCGAGCTCGTGGCCGGGCTCAAGAAGGCCGGGGCTCGCTCCGGGGCCAGCTTCTTCACCACACTCCTCGCCGGCTTCAAGGCCCTCGCCTACCGCCTGAGCGGACAGCACGACATCGTCGTGGGCATCCCCGCCGCCGGCCAGTCCGTGGGCGGCCACCGCGAGCTCGTGGGCCACTGCGTCAATACCCTGGCGCTCCGGAGCCAGGTCGACGGCAATCAGCCGTTCCCCGAGCTCCTCAAGAGCCTCCGCACCACGATGCTCGACGCCTACGACCACCAGCAGTTCACCTACGGGACGCTCCTCCGAAAGCTCCCCCTCGCCCGCGACCCGAGCCGGCTCCCGCTGGTCTCGGTGCTCTTCAACCTGGACCAGGCCCTGAGCCCGGACGCTTTGCCTTTCGAAGGTCTGCAGGCCCGGCTCTGGACGAACCCACGCCGCTTCGAGAACTTCGACATGTTCGTCAACGCGGTGGAGGGCGACGGCCGCATCGTCCTCGAGGTCCAGCACAACACCGACCTCTTCGACGTGGAGACCATCCAGAGGTGGATGGCCGCCTACGAGATGCTCCTGCGGGGCGTCGTCGACAACCCGGACACACAGATCGCCGCCCTGCCCCTCCTCACCGACGCCGAGCGCTCGCGAATCGCGGCCATCAACGACACCGAGGTCGAGTATCCCCGCATCTCCTGCATCCACGAGCTGGTTGCGGAGCAGGTGGCCCGGACCCCGGAGGCCATCGCCCTCGTCTTCGAGGGGGAGTCCGTGACCTTCACCGAGCTCGACGTCCGTGCCAACCGTCTCGCCCGGGCCCTGCGCGAGCGCGGCGTCGCCCGGGGGACCCTGGTCGGTCTCTGCCTGGAGCGCTCGCCAGACATGCTGGTGGCACTCCTGGCCGTCCTCAAGGCCGGCGGGGCCTACGTGCCCCTGGACCCGGCCTATCCCGCCGACCGCATCGCCTTCATGATCGAGGACTCGGGCATGCCGGTGCTGGTGTCCGAGAAGGGCCTCGAGAGCGCGCTCCCACCCCACGACGCGCAGGTTCTCTGGCTCGACGAGGAGCGTGAGGCCATCGCGGGCCTCGACGGGGCCCCCCTCCCCCAGGACGAGAGGGACGCCCAACCGGAGGACCCGGCCTACGTCATCTACACCTCCGGCTCCACCGGCAAGCCCAAGGGCGTGTGCGTCCCCCACCGGGCAGTGGCCAACTTCCTCTGGACCATGAAGGACCAGCCGGGTCTCGGCCCCGACGACACCCTGGTGGCGGTCACCACTCTCTCGTTCGACATCGCGGTTCTGGAGCTGCACCTGCCCCTGGTCGTGGGCGCGCGCATCGTCCTCGCCCGCCGGGAGACCGCTGGCGACGGAGCGTCGCTGGCCGAGCTCCTCACGGGCTCCGGGGCCACGGTGATGCAGGCGACGCCGTCCACGTGGCGGATGCTCCTGGCCGCGGGCTGGAAGGGCGGAGACTCCTTCACCGCCGTCTGCGGCGGCGAGGCCATGCCTCCCGATCTCGCCCAGCAGCTCGTGGAAGCCGCGGGATCGGTGTGGAACGTCTACGGTCCCACCGAGACCACGGTGTGGTCGACCCGGGAGAAGCTCGAGAACCCCGTGGGGCCCCTCACCATCGGGCGCCCCATCGGCAACACCCAGGTCCACGTCCTCGACGAGCGCCTCCAGCCGGTTCCCCTCGGGGTGCCGGGCGAGCTCCACATCGGAGGCGACGGCGTCACCCTGGGCTACCTGAACCGTCCCGAGCTGACCGCGGAGCGCTTCGTCCCCGACCCGTTCCGGCCGGGCGCTCTCCTCTACAAGACCGGCGACCTCGCCCGATTCCTGAGCGACGGGAGACTCGACTACCTCGGGCGCAACGACAACCAGGTCAAGGTGCGGGGCTTCCGGATCGAGCTGGGTGAGATCGAGTCGATCCTGGCCCGGCACGGGGCGGTGGGCCAGGCCGTGGTGATGGCGCGCGAGCTTCGCCCGGGGGACGTCCGCCTCGTCGCCTATCTGATCCCCGCCAACGGCACGACGCCGCCCGACGAGGACCTGCGGGCCTTCCTGCGGGAGTCCCTGCCCGACTACATGGTCCCGCAGCACTTCATGTCGCTCAGCAGGTTCCCCCTGACCCCGAACGGGAAGATCGACCGCAAGGCACTCCCCCAGCCGGTCACCGAGCGGTCGGACTCCGACTTCGTGGAGCCCCGCACGCCCCAGGAGCGCCTCGTCGCCGAGCTGTGGCAGGACGCCCTGGGGGTGCCCCGCCTGAGCGTCCACGACAACTTCTTCCACCTCGGTGGTCACTCGCTCCTGGCCTCCCAGGTCCTGGCCCGGCTGCGGCGCGAGCACGGCGTGGCCCTGGCCTTCCGGAAGCTCTTCGAGGCGCCGACCGTCGAGCGCTTCGCGGCCCTGGTGGCGGAGGAAGGGACGGCGGACTCCGGGACGGCCCCGGTGACGCGCCGCCCCGAGCCCGGGCCCGCTCCCCTCACCCTCATGCAGCAGCGGCACCTCGTCCTGGAGGAGATGGACCCGCGCCTGCGCATGGTGCACCGCATGGGCTCGGCCTTCCGCCTCCGCGGGAGGCTGGATCGCGACGCCCTGCGCCGCAGCATCGAGACCATCCTCGAGCGCCACGACATCCTCCGCACCGTGGTGGAGTGGAGGGACGGCGTGCCCTCGCAGGTCGTTCGCCCTCTCGAGGCGCTGGACCTGCCGGTCGTCGACTGGACGGGATGGCCCGCGGAGGAGCGGGAGAGCGCTCTCGTTCCCTACCTGCGTGAGAACGCGCGGGAGCCCCACGACCTGAACGCGCGGCCCGCCTTCGACGCCCGCCTCATCCACCTCGACGAGGACGACCACGTCCTCTTCTTCCGGACCCACAACGCGGTGTGGGACGGGTGGTCGTTCGACATCTTCCGGCGCGAGCTCGACCTCCTCTACGCCGAGAACACCGGCGGACCGAAGGCGGCGGTGCCGGACCTGCCCGTCTCCTACGCCGACTTCGCGGTGTGGCACCGCGAGTGGATGAGCAGCCCCGAGATCGAGCGGCAGACCACCTACTGGCGCGAGCGGCTCTCCGGTGAGGTGCCGGTCCTGGACCTCCCCACCGACCGACCCCGTGGAGACAACGAGACATTCGCGGCCACGACCATCGACATCCGCTTCACGCCCGAGCAAGCGGAGCGTCTCACCGCTCTCGGGCGGGAGCACGAGGCCACCCTCTTCATGGTGCTCCTCGCGGTGTTCGAGGCCCTTCTCCACCGCTACAGCGGCCAACGCGACATCCTCATCGGAACGCCGGTTCAAGGCCGGTCCCAGCCCGAGATCGAGAACCTCATCGGGCTCTTCGTGAACCAGATCGTGCTGCGCTCCACGGTGGACCCCGAGGAGAGCTTCGCCGACCTCCTGGGGCGCACCCGTGACATGACCCTGGACGCGTTCAGCCACCAGGACATGCCCTTCGAGCTGCTCGGCCGGCAGGCCCCCGTGCTGCGGGCCTTCTTCTCGCTGCAGGACGCCCGCGAGCGCGTCCTCCACCTGGGCGACCTGTCCCTGGAGCAGATCCAGGCGGTGTCTCCCGGGGGAGCGGCCGACATGATCCTGTGGTTCATGGAGCAGAAGGGCGAGCTGCTCGCCGCCCTGAACTTCCGGACCGACCTCTTCGACCAGGAGACCATGACCCGGTTCCTGGAGCACTACCGGAACCTGGTCGCGGCCATCGTGGCCGACCCCGGGCAGACCGTCGCCGGACTCTCCATGGTGGGAGCCGAGGAGTCGGCCCGGGTCCGAGGCCTTGGAGAGCCGTCCGAGACGCCGGAGACGCTCTCGGCGCTCGACGCCTTCGCCGCCCAGGTGAAGAAGGCACCCGAGGCGGTCGCGGTGGAGTCCGGGGAGACGACCCGCACCTACCGCGAGCTCCACCGGGAGGCCGAGGCCCTCGCCGCCCGGCTGCGGGCCCTCGGGGTGTCGAGTGGGGCCCCGGTGGCGGTCGCGGTCGACCGCACCGAGCGCCTGCCCGCGGCGGTTCTCGGTGTCCTGAGAGCCGGCGCGGCCTGCCTGCCCCTGGACCTCGGCGACCCCGCCGACTCCAACGCCGAGCTCCTGAAGACAGCGGAGGTCGGCACGATCGTGACCGAGGCCTGCGTGCGTCCGGAGCTGCCGGACTTCCACGGCACGGTCGTGGACTTGGACGAGCACACCGATTCCCCGGGCTCCGACCTCACCGCCGTCGCGGTCTCCGCCGGCGACCCTGCCTTCGTTCTCCCCGTTCCCGACGCCGACGGTCGCCTGAAGGCGGTGAGCGTGTCGCACCGGGCCCTCACTCCCATGCTCCTCGCCGGTCGGGATGCCCTCAGGCTGGGCCCGGAGGACGTCCTCCTCGGTCTCTCCTCTCCGACGCGCGGAAACGGCATTGCCGAAGTCCTGCTCTCTCTGTCCACCGGGGCCCGCCTCGTCGTGGGCGACGATGAGCTGGCCGGCGAGGCCGACCGCCTCGCGGAGACCCTGGCGAGCTCCGGCGCGACCACCGTCATCGCGCCCCCAGCGGTGTGGTCGGCCCTCGTCGCCGAGAAGGCGGAGATGGGAGCCGTGCGGGCGGTCTGCAGCCCCGAGCCCCTGGCCCGGGCCACGGCGACGGAGCTGCGGACTCGGGTGGCCGGGCTCTGGAACGTCTGGGGTCCCACCGCCACCGGGATGTGGTCGGTCGTGCAGGCCGTCGAGACCGGCGAGGACGCCTCCCTCGGGTCGCGTCTGCCGGGCGTGACCGCCCGGGTGCTCGAGGAGACGGGAGCACCCGCCGGCCTGGGTGTGCCCGGCAAGCTGACCCTGGACTCTGACGGTGGCTCCGGCGTGCGCGCCCGGTGGCGCGGGGACGGCCGCCTGGAGTGGCTCGGTCGCTCCGACGGGCAGGTCCTCAGCGGCGACCGCCTCGTCGACCCCGCGATCATCGAGGGGATCCTTCGCGGCCATCCCGGCGTTGCCGACGTGGCGGTGGCGGGACAGGAGGAGCAGGGACAGGTTCGCCTCGTCGCCTACGTGGTGGGCGACGAGGGCCAGGAGCCGGGGACTGCTGACCTGCGGCGACACCTGCGCGGTCGGGTGAACGACGCTCTGGTCCCCGCCTCGTTCGTGGTCCTGCCCGACCTGCCGCGGACCGCGGACGGCGCGGTGAACCGGAAGGCGCTGCCCTCCCTGGAGCAGCTCCGTCGGGCGGCGCGGGGCAAGACCGCCCCCCGCACCGCCACCGAGAAGGCCCTGGCCGAGGCGTGGCACGACCTCCTGGGAACGTACCCCGACGTGCGGGACAACTTCTTCGACCTGGGCGGCCACTCGCTCCTCGCCACCGTGCTCGTGCATCGCGTGCAGGAGCAGCACGGCCGGCGCCTGGGCCTGCGGGAGCTGATGTTCCAGACGCTCGAGCAGATCGCCCTGACCCTCGACGAGAGCGCCCCGGCACCCGACGCGGGGCAGGCCGGCTAGGACGGTGAGCGAGCCCTTCTTCTTCGGACCGGAGACCCAGCGCCTCTTCGGCGTCTACCACGAGCCGACGAGCATGGCCGACCGGGACGAGGGTGTCGTGATCGCCGCCCCGTACGGGCGGGAGCTCATGAAGACCCATCGGGCCCTGCGCCAGCTCGCCATCCGCCTGGCCCGAGCCGGCTTTCATGTCCTCCGCTTCGACTACCGGGGCTGCGGCGACTCCGCCGGAGAGGCCGAGCCGTGCGGCCTGGAGCAGTGGGCGGAGGACCTGGGGACCGCGGCCGACGAGCTGAAGGACCGGACCGGCGTGGGCAGGATCGCCTTCGTCGGCCTGCGCCTGGGCGGGACCCTGGCTCTCCTGGCCGGAGCGCGCCGGCGTGACGTGGAGGCCCTCGTGCTCTGGGAGCCCATCCTCGATGGCGCGGCCTACGCCGCCGAGATGCAGGAGGTGGGTCGCAGCTACCGGCGGGCCAACCGCATCGAGGCCGACGCCGGCCCGGAGGACGTCATGGGCTTCCCCCTCGGCGGTCCCCTGCGCCAGAGCCTGGAGGAGCTGAAGCTCACGATGCGTCGCCGCCCGGCGAGGCGCGTGCTCTTCCTGGCCGAGGGCGACCCCACCCCGGACGCGGAGCGGCTCTCCGCGGCGTTGAAGAAGCTTGGGGCGACCCCGGAGAGCCGGCCCACCGCCCAGGCCCGGGTCTGGCTCGGCTCCCAGGGCGTGGCCCGGGCCCTGATCCCCCAGGAGGCGCTCAAGTCGGTCGTGGGCTGGCTGGCCGGGGTGGGCGCATGAGAGAGCGTGCGGTCGTCTTCGGTGAGGGGAACATCCTGTCCGGCGTCGTGACGGAGCCGGGGGACGGTGCGTCCCGCACCGGCGTGCTCCTGTTCAACTCCGGCATCCTCCACCGCATCGGTCCCGGCCGGCTCCACGTGCGCCTCGCCCGGGCTCTCGCCGAGGCCGGAATCCCCACCCTGCGCTTCGACTTCTCCGGGCTCGGCGAGAGCGAGGCCCGCTCCGACGCCGTCTCCTACGAGGAACGCACGGTCCGGGAGGCCCAGGCGGCCATGGACGTCCTGGCCCAGGACGGGGCCGAGCGCTTCGTGGTCTTCGGGATCTGCTCGGGCGCGGACAACGGCCTCAGGGTCGCCCTCGCCGAGCCACGCGTGGCCGGCGCTGCTCTCGTGGCCCTCTACACCTTCGGCAGCCGGGCCTTCGCCGTTGACCGCTACTTCCGCCAGATCCTCACCCTGGAGTTCTGGAAGCGGGCAGCGAGCGGGGGCGTCGACGTGGTCAGCACGGTGCGGAACTACCTGAAGAGGAAGCGGAAGCCCGCCGCCCCGGTGGCGGAGGCCGGGGACGAGGCCCAGTTCTGGAAGATGCCCCCCGCAGACCGCATCGTCGCCGACTTCCGGTCCCTCACCGCAAGGGGAGTGGAGCTCCTGCTCGTCTACTCCCGCCGCAGCCCGGCCGAGTTCAACTACCGCTCGGTGCTGCGCCGCGAGGTGAAGGCCCTTCCCGCCGGGGCCTCGGTCCGGGTCGAGATGTTCGCCGGGAGCGACCACACGCTGACGCCGAGGGCCCACCAGGCCCGGCTCATCGACCTGGTGGTCGAATGCGCGCGCCGTGTCGACGCCCGGACCTCCGACGCCCCCGGCCGCGAGGTGATGGCATCCTGAAGACTCCTCCCGCTCCCAACCCCGCCGTGCCCTCCGGGCGCGCGGCACCGAAGCGGAGGCCCACGATGGCCCTCATCGCTCTCGTCGCCATCGCCGTTCTGGCCGCGCTCGCCCTCCTGCTGGCGCCCCGCCTGATCCGGCGGGTCCGACGCCCCGTGCCCATGCCCGAGGCCCGCTACGCCGTCCGCCTCGAGAAGGACCGGCGAGTGGCCATGCGCGACGGCGTGGAGCTGTCGACCGACCTCTACCTTCCCGAGGGCGTGGACACCCCCCTGCCCGTCGTCCTCATGCGCACGCCCTACGACAAGTCGCGCCAGCGCGCCGAAGGAAGGCCGCCACGGATGTTCGCCGGCCAGGGCTACGCGGTGGCGGTCCAGGACGTGCGCGGGCGTTACGCCTCCGACGGCGAGTTCCGGGTGAGCAGCGCCCAGGAGGGACCCGACGGCTACGACACCGTCACCTGGCTCGCGGCCCAGCCGTGGAGCAACGGGAGGGTCGGGACCTTCGGCTGCTCCTACCTGGGAGAGGTGCAGTACATCCTCGCCGCCCTGCGCCACCCGAACCATGCCGCCGCCATCCCCCAGAGCGGGTGCGCGTGGGGTGGATCCGGGGTGAGCGCGTTCGGGTTCCGGCGCTACGGGGTCCTCGAGCTGGCCGGCGCCTTCGGCTGGTTCCGGACCAACGGGAGCAAGGTCTTCCCGGTGCCCCCCCTGCCCCCGATCGACTACGCCCGAGCCCTCCACGAGCTGCCGGTGGGTGACCTGCTGCGCACCTACGGAGGCCCTCCCAGCGACTTCGAGGACATCGCCACGCGGCCGGCCTCCGATCCCTTCTGGGACTACCTCGGGGACGTCACCCCGGAGGACCGGTTCGACGTTCCCGCGCTCCACGTGAACTCCTGGTACGACCCCACCCCGAGGTCCACGCTGGCGCTCTTCAATGCCATGCGACGGAACGCGGAGAGCGAGCGGGGGCGGGACAACCAGTTCCTCCTCATGTCCCCGTCCGGCCACTGCGAGTCGGAGCAGCTCAAGTGGCCCACCCGCGTGGGCCGGCGCTGGCTGGGGGATGCCCGCTTCGACTACTGGGGCCTCTACCTCCGCTGGTTCGACCACTGGCTGAAGGGGATCGACAACGGCGTCACCGACGAGCCCCGCGTCCGCCTCTACGTGATGGGACGTGACGAGTGGCGGGGCGAGTCCGAGTGGCCGCTGGCTCGCACCCGCTTCACTCCCTACTACCTGAACGGCGACGGCCGGGCCAACACCCGCGACGGCGACGGCACGCTCGCCATCACCACGCCGACCTCGGAAGGGGCGGACGAGTTCGTCTACGACCCCTACGAACCCGTGCCGACCCGGGGCGGGACCCTCTGCTGCGTGGGAGGCCTCGACGCCGACCCCGGTGCCTTCGACCAGTCGGAGATCGAGCGGCGGGAGGACGTCCTCGTCTATTCCACCCCTCCCCTATCCGAGGGTGTCGAGGTCACCGGCCCCGTCGAGGCCCTCCTGTACGTCTCCTCCTCCGCTCCCGACACCGACTTCACCGCCAAGCTCGTCGACGTCTATCCGGACGGCCGTGCCTTCAACATCCAGGAGGGAATCGCCCGCGCCCGCTACCGCGAAGGCCAGGACGAGGAGGTGTGGATGACTCCGGGAGAGATCTACGAGCTCAGGGTCGACCTCGAGGCCACCAGCAACTTCTTCGCCGCCGGCCACCGCATCCGCCTCGAGATCTCCAGCAGCAGCTTTCCTCGCTGGGAGCGCAACCTCAATACCGGCGGCCGCAACCACGACGAGACCCACGGCGTCCCCGCCCGCAACCGCGTGCATCACTCGCCCCGATACCCGTCGCACCTGGTGCTCCCGGTGATCCCCTCGGGACCGACTGACCGCAGGTGACGAAGACAGACACTCGAGTCACCGCCGGCCACACCAGGTGAGGGACACGGACGTCAGGAGACGCTGAGCCGGGCGTCGGCGTCACTCAGCCGAGGCGCCGGCCTCCTCCAGGGGCCAGAGCGTCGATTCGGTCCTTGCGCCCTTCAGGTACTCCTCGACCCTGGCCACGATCTCGGGGTTCATCCCGGCTACGTCGGTCGCCTCCGACAGGTCAGCGTCCAGGTCGTAGAGCTCGACGGGCCGGTGGAGGCCGTGCCGCACCGCCTTCCACTTCCCCATCCGGACTGCCTGCTCGAAGCCGCGCTCGTGGAACTCCCAGTAGAGCGGGGGACGCTCCCCCGGGGCCTCCTCGCCCTCCAGCACCGCCTTCACCGAGACGCCGTCCACTCCCGGAGGTGACGTCGCCCCGGCCCACGCAGCCAGGGTGGGCAGGACGTCCCAGTGGGCCCACACCGCGTCGCTGGTCTGCCCGGCGGGGACGCGCCCCGGGGCCCGCACGATCATGGGCACGCGGATACCCCCTTCGTACATGTCGCGCTTGATGCCCCGCAGCGGCTCCGCGCTGGGGAAGAAGTGGGGATCGTGCCCTCCTTCCTGGTGGGGCCCGTTGTCGGAGGTGAAGAAGACGATCGTGTCCTGCTCGAGGCCGAGCTCGGCCAGGAGGTCGAGGATCCGGCCCACGTCGCGGTCGATGCGCGACACCATCCCGGCATAGGTGGCCCGGGGCTCGGGCTGCGAGCGGTACCCGCTCCACTTGCGGGGCTCGGCCCGGGGCCAGTCGGCGTCCGCCTTCTCGTTCACGAAGGGCGTCTCCTCGAACCTTCCCCGGTACGCGGCCACCGAATCCTCGGGCACCCGGAGCTCGGCGTGGGGCGAGGTGTAGGCCAGGTAGAGGAAGAAGGGCCCCTGCTGGTGCCGCCGGATGAAGCCGAGCGCCTCGTCGGTGAACAGGTCGTTCACGTAGTCGTCGCGGGAGACCTCCACCTTCTCGCCGTTCCGCCAGAGGTGGCCCGCGTACTGCCGATGGGCGTAGACGTGGTGGAGGATCCCGTAGGAGTAGTCGAACCCCTGGAGGTCGGGTCGCCCCGGGGTGTCCTCCACGCCGAGTCCCCACTTCCCCACCACGCCGGTGGCGTAGCCGGCCTCCTTGAGGACCTCGGCCACGGTCACGTCCTCGGGGCGGAGGGGGAACTCCCCGTTGCCCCGGATCCAGGCGTGGCCCGTGTGCTGTCCGAGCATGAGGCTGGCCCGGGAGGGGGCACAGACGGTGCTGCCTGCGTAGTACTGGGTGAAACGGGTCCCTTCCGCGGCCATCCGGTCCAGGCGGGGAGTGTCGATCCGGGTCTGTCCGTAGCTGCCGAGATCGGCCCAGCCCAGGTCGTCGGCCATGATGTAGACGAAGCTCGGGGGGCGAGCCGGAGCCTCCTCCTCCGCTGGCGGCGGGCTGGTGCAGGCGACGCCAGCACCGAGGAGCAACAGCAGCGGGAGACGGGCCGGTCGAGACAGCGGGCGCATCGTCGCCTCCTTTCTCGAATCCGACGGGATGATACCCCGCGGTGAGGCACATCACAGCTCCGCGGCCGGTGTGGGTGTTCACTGGACCTGTCCGGCGTGACGTCGTCCGCAAGGGGCGAAGGGAGCGTGACCATGCGATCGCCGTCGTCGAGGTGGTTGGTTCTTCTGCTCGGCGCGGTTCTGGCGGCCTGCGGCGGTGGTTCTCCCGCCGTTCCTACCCCTTCCCTCCCCGCGCTCGAGCGTCTCGCGATCGCGCAGCAGGTGGTCTCGACCGCCCTGGGCGGCCTCACGCCGGGC
>JAJDNS010000139.1 GCA_022340585.1 Acidobacteriota bacterium | reverse complement strand
GTTGCCGCGTGGATGTGGAGGCCCACGACACCAAGGGGGGGCAGGAGTCCATCTTCGACGACGGGCTCGGGGGTGCGTACTACATGAAGATCCGACGCCCTCCCACGGCGGGGGAGGAGGACTTCCTGAGGAAGCGGTACGGGAGCCTTCCGGCCGGCGCCTGGAACGTCCTCCTCGACAGGCTCACGACCCTGGAGACCGGCGAGATGGAGCCCCACTACATACAGTGGTACGGCTTCTACGAAGGCCACGTCGGCTGGCGCACGGACCCCATCGCCCTTGCCTTCGTCTTCGGCCTCCGCTCCCTGGAGGAGATCGAGGCGGCCTTCCCGGGCCGTCTGGACGTGGCGCTGACCGCGCACTTCACTCGATAGGGCAGGAGCTGGTCGCTTGCCCGGGCCAGACCCACGCCGGGCACCAGGCCGTCCGTCACATCCGGCGGAGGTCTGGAGGAGCGTGGCGGCTCGCGGGACGCCCGTCACCCGCGCGCGAGGGCTACAATCCCCGTGTGACCGTCGACGACCTGCCAGAATGGGAACGCCTTCTCGCCGCAGAGCGGCATCTCCAGGGTCTCGTGCCGGGGGCGGTCCTCGTGGGGGGCACTGCCGCCGCGCTGCACGCGGGACATCGGAAGAGTCTCGATGGCGACCACGTGCTCGAGGATCTCCGTGCGCGCTTCGACGACGTTCTGGACGAGCTCGAGGCGGCCGCGGGCTGGCAGACCTCGCGGGTGCAACGGCCCATCGTCATCCTCGGCCAGATGGATGGCGTGATGACCGGGATCCGCCAGCTTCGGAGGACGAAGCCCCTGGAGACCGAGCTCGTCCAGGGCCTGAGGGTGCCGACGGTCGGGGAGATGGCGCGGATCAAGGCCTGGCTGCTGGCCACCCGCCACACGGTTCGCGACTACCTCGACACGGTGGTCCTGCTCGAGCGTCTCGGAGAGGCCGGGGCGACCGAGGCTTTCGCGCCATTCGACGCGCTCTACGCTCAGGAGAGCGGTGCCTCACCCCTCGTCGAGGTCGTGGAGCGGCTCGGTGCTGCGACCCCCTCCGATCGAGCCGAGGTCGACCTCGCGACCTACAAGGACCTCGTACCGCCGTGGAACGACTGGCCCCACCTCACGGAGCGGGGGCGGCATTGGGCGGCGGTCCTGGCTCACGGTCTCCTGAGCGGAGGAGACCCGTGAGCACGAGCGCCCTCGAGAGGACGGTCGTCGGATGGAACCGAAGCCGACTCGATCTGCGCAGTGACGAGGTGCTCGCCCAGATCCTCGACCGGGGAGACCTCGCGGCGTGGAAGGAGCTCTACGCTCTCGTCGCGGAGGATGCCTCCCTTCGGCAGAGGATCCTCGCCGTGATCCGGCGGGTGCCGCTGCCCTACCCGGCGTTCTGGCTGGCCGCCCTCGCGAGCCTGGGCGAGACGGTCGACTGGAGCGCCCCCCGACCGAAGGACGACGGGCCCGCCTGAGTCGTTCGGAGCGATCGCTCCCGGCATCGCTGCCAAGGACACGATCGCCCAGGCGGCATCGTGTCCCTGGCCAGGGCATCCGGCCGCAAAGGCCGGTTCGGTTCTCGGGAACGCGGAGTGCGTCTATGATCTACCGCATGCCCGAGCCGCCCCCGCACGTGCTTCCCGTCCGCGTCTACCTCGAGGACACCGACGCCCAGGGATTCGTCTACCACGCCAACTACCTCCGGTTCTTCGAGCGCGCCCGGTCGGAGATCCTGGATGCCGCGGGTTACCCCATGCGCGAGATCGCCGAGGGGAGCCACCGGTTCGTGGTCTACGACATGAAGATCCGCTTCCGCACGCCGGCCCGCCTCGGTGACCGGCTCGAGATCCGCACGCGGGTGGAGCGCACGTCGGGCTACCGCGTCACCTTCCGCCACGAGGCCACGAGGGCGGGAGACCCGACGACGCTCGCGACGGCGGACGTGGACGTCGTCTCGCTCGACGCGAGTGGGAAGCTGCAGGAACTCCCGGCCGCGCTCTCCGCGATCTGGAGGGCAGCGGACCGGTAGCCCCCGTCCGCGGGCGCGAGACCGCACCCGCCTGGTCACGATGCTCGAGATCGACGATCAGGGGCCGCTGACGAACAGGCGGTTGAAGATGGCCAGCGTCCGCTCGCGGTGGCGCTCCACGTCGGCCAGGAGGGCGGTCGCCGCGTCCTGGCCGCTGGGGGCGTCGTAGCCCATCCGGCGGGCGAGAAACCCCATCTCCTCGCTCCCGGGCTCGGGCAGCAGGAGGTCCCGGGACGCGCCGTGGACCATGCGCTGCGCGTCGGCGAGACGGCGCCAGAACAGGTAGGAGGAATGCAGGTCGGCGGCATCTTCCTTCGCGAGGAGCCCGCCGTCCCGGAGGCGGTCGAGTCCTTCCAGGGTGGTGGGAGTCCGCAGCTCCTCTCGGTCCCCGGCGTGCTGCAGCTGGAGATACTGGACCGTGTACTCCACGTCGACCATGCACCCCCGGCTGTACTTCACGTTGACCCGCCCCGCCGGCACGAGCTCGGTGGACTGGCGCTCCCGGAGGTGCAGGGCGTTCTCCCGGTCCCACGGCTCGCCGCTCCAGACGAAGGCGTCGCGGACGGCCATCACCTGCTCTCCCAGCGCCGCGTCTCCGGCGACGGGCCGCAGCTTGAGGAGGGCCTGGCGCTCGAACGGGGCGGCCCCGCCGCCGGGAGCGTAGTACTCGGCCAGCAGAGAGAGCGGGCTGGCCAGGGGCCCCTTCTTCCCGTGGGGGCGCAGCCGCATGTCGAGATGGAAGATGCCCTCGGTGCGAACCTCGAGGAGGTCGCGCAGCTCCTGGACGAGCTTTTCGTAGAACGAGCCCGACTCGATCCCGCTCCGCGAGGTCTTCCCGGGCCCCTCGTAGACGAAGAGGAGCTCGAGGTCGGAGGCGTATCCCATCTCAAGGCCGCCGTACTTGCCCAGACCCAGGACCGCGAGCGGACAGGGGGACCCGTCCTCCAGGCGAGGCTCGCCGTGCTCCTCCTGCAGGCGAGCGTCGCACAGGGCCACCGCCTCCTCCAGCACGGCGTCGGCCAGGTCGGTCAGGGCCGTCGAGAAGCGCTGGAGCGAGACGTCGGGGTCCAGCAGGTACTTCATGTCGGCGAGGAGCATCTCCTCGTCCTTGAACTCGTTGAGGACGCGACGCCGGTCCTCCGGCGAGGCCGTGGCCTGGAGCCTCCGCCCCAGGTCGCTCGCCAGCTCGTCCCGGTGACGCAGGGGCCGATGCCGCCAGTCCTCGAGCACCGGACGAAGGTTGTCGAGCTGGCGACGCAGGAAGTCCTCCCACAGGAAGGCGCTCGAGCCGAGGAGCCGGGCGAGCTCGCGCAGACCCTCCGGGCTCGCGAAGAGGCGCACGGCCTCGGGGCCCTCCGACATGAGCTGGTCGAGGAACTGGTCGAAGCCCCGCAGGGCCAGGGCCGGGTCCGGGGCCCAGGGCAGGAAGTGGGTGAACTGCTTGATGAGGGCCACCGCCAGGCGGAGCGTCTCCTGGTCGTCCTCGTCCTCGATGCGCCGGCCGTCGCGCCGCGCGATGGAGAAACGGTCGGACACCTCGTGGCCCATGCTCTCGATGAGGACGGAGTGAACGTACACCCCACGCATGGCGAGGGCGTTGGCGAGGGCGTAGAGGAAGCCGGGAGTGTCGGCGCCCCGCACGAGCATCACTGTCCAGGCCGCATCCGGATCGTTGTCGAAGGTGATGACGACCGGCGACACGGCCTCGGCCGCGCTCCCTCCGGGCTTCTCGAGGGACTCGGCGAGGCGGCGGTTCACACGCTCCCGGGCCTCGACGGCTTCCCCGGTGGCGACCAGGCCGAGAAGCTCGAGGAGCTCGGACTCGAGGGTCTGCGCGTCGGGTGGCTCGCGCCGCGGGTCGACTCGGAAGACGTCGACGATCTTGCGAGCCGCGATCCGCGCCGAGCGCCGTCGAACACCACGGGGCGGGGCGGGAGCCGGGATCGGCGCGCCGGTGTGGACGTGACCCGACTCGATGTCGAGGCCGTGGGCGGCGAGGAGGCCACAGAGGATGGCGAACTCGGAGAAGTAGTCGAGGGCGACGACGACGATGTCGTATCGTCCCTTGGCCCGGGCCTCGACGCTGACCCGGGCCGGCCGGTCGGCGCTCACCCCTGCCGCGAGGAGTGCGTGCCGCGCCGCGTCCTCGGGAAAGACGCGCGCGAAGTACTCGGAGTCGAGCTGCCCCAGGAACTCCAGGGCCGCCGGAGGCACGTCGTCAGCCCTCTCGAGGGCCGCCCGGACGGCCTCGGGAACCTCGCCCATGGAGAGGACTATACCGCGCCCGAGGTGACAGACCGGGAGCGATGAGGGATCCTCTTCCACCGTGAGCGTGGCCTGGCACTCGCAGGGGATGACGAACGTTCCTCCCGACGACGGATGGCTTTCGCCACGCGAGGCCGCGTGGGTCGCCCGGATGCCCTTCGAGAAGCGCCGAAGCGAGTTCCGGATGGGCCGCTGGACGGCCAAGAGCGCCATCGCGCTCTTCCTCGGCCGTTCCCTCGCGCCTGAGACCTTCCACGCGATCGAGATCGACCGCGCCCCGGACGGGGCCCCGGCGCCCATGGTAGAAGGGGAGCCGGCCCCGGCGTCGATCTCCATGACCGACCGGGCGGACCAGGCGGTCTGCGTCGTCTCCCAGCCTGGCCTCGGCCTGGGTGTCGATCTCGAGCTGGTCGAGCCGCGCACCGACGCTTTCGTCGCCGACTACCTCACCGAAGCCGAGCGGCGTCTCGTCGGGGAGTCGTCGGATCGCGAGGAGCACGACCTGCGGGCCAACCTGATCTGGTGCGGCAAGGAGTCGGCCCTCAAGGTCCTCCGGACCGGCCTGCGGCGCGACACCCGGAGCGTCGAGGTGTCGTTCCCGGACACGCCGAGGGTCGAGGGCTGGTCGGCGATGACCGTGCGTGCGGCCGAAGGCTCGGAGTACCCCGGCTGGTGGCGACGCTACGGTGACTTCGTCCTCACCGTCGCGGCCACCGAGTCGTTCTCTCCGCCCCGCCCCCTCGTCGACCCGCCGGGCCTGGAGACGGCCGTGCCCGCCCACGCCTGGCTGACCCGCGCTCCGCAGGGAGGTGCTCGATGACCCCCAGTCGCTCTCGCCGCGGCTTTCGAACCCGGGCCGTCCACTCGGGAGAAGCCCCCGATCCCTCGACCCGCGCCTCGGCGCCGAACATCGTGATGTCGACGACCTTCGTCGTCGCCGATGCCGATGCCCAGTTCTCGGCGAACGCGCTGGCCGCCGACGCGCCCTTCCTCTACACCAGGTGGGCGAACCCGACCGTCCACCAGCTCGAAGCCAAGCTGGCGGACCTGGAAGGCGGCGAGGCCGCGGTGCCCTTCGGCAGTGGCATGGCGGCCACCACCGCCCTGCTCCTCCACGTGCTGAAGGCTGGCGATCACCTCATCGTGGGCGATGTCACCTACGCCGGCGTGGCCGAGCTGGTGCGGGACACGCTGCCGCGGCTCGGCATCGAGGTCGAGCCCGTGGACCTGGCCGATCTGGAGGCCCTGGGCCGGGCGCTTCGCCCTCGACCAGGCCCTGCTGAGCAGCGTCAGATCTCCGGTTGACGGGCCTTCTCAGCCTCGATGGCGTTCCCTCGAGTCCCCGAAAACACGGACCCTCGAGGCCGCCCGCCTCGGGGCGGCGGCGACGGCGACGGCTCACCACTGTCCTTGGCCAGGGCAGCCGGCCGCCGGCCGGTCGCGGCCCTCGGAACGCCTCGGACGATGTAGAATCGGGCCGCACACGAGGAGGCTCCCCCATGCGTGTTCCCACTGCCGCGTCGGCCGCCCTGCTCATTGCCCTGATCGTGTCTCTGACGCCGTCGCCTGCAGCCGCGGAGGAGACCACCCTCACCGTCGACGCCACCGCCACCCGGGAGCCCATCTCCCCCTACGTCTACGGTCAGTTCATCGAGCACCTCGGGCGCTGCATCTACGGGGGGCTCTGGGCGGAGATGCTCGAGGACCGGAAGTTCTACTACCCGGTCACCGGTGAGGCTCCGGCCTGGGAGATGTTCAAGCCGGGCGAGCGGTCGTACGACGGGGAAGGACACCCCTACGAGCTCCTGGTCCGCTCGCCCTGGATGATCCTCGGGCCGAAGGACGGGGTGGAGATGGTCACGGAGGGCGCGTTCGTCGGCGAGCACAGTCCCCGGATCACCCTGCCGGGAGATGGGACCCTGGCGGGGCTGCAGCAGGAAAGGCTCGGGCTCGAGGCCGGGCGCGAGTACACGGGGCGGATCGTGCTGTCGGGAGACGCCTCGGCGGCTCCGGTGGAGGTGAGCCTGGTCTGGGGCGGCGGCGCCAGCGATCGGGAGACGGTGAGGATCGACCAGCTCGGGGGCGACTACACGACGCATCCGCTGAGCTTCACCGCCAGGGGCGCGACCGACAACGGGCGCCTCGAGATCACCAGCCGCGGATCGGGTCGGCTCACGATCGGGACCGCCTCGATCATGCCCTCCGACAACATCCTCGGCTGGCGGGCGGACACGCTCGCCGTGGTCAAGGAGCTGAACTCGCCCGTCTACCGCTGGCCCGGGGGTAACTTCGTGAGCGGCTATGACTGGAAGGACGGGATCGGCGACCGCGACCGTCGCCCCCCGCGCAAGAACCCGGCGTGGAAGGGCGTCGAGTCCAACGACGTGGGGCTCCACGAGTTCATGGACCTGGTGCGGGAGATCGAAACCGAGTCCTATGTGGCGGTCAACACCGGGCTCGGCGACGCGGCCTCGGCCGCCGAGCAGGTGCAATACGCCAACGGCTCCGTGGACACGCCCATGGGGAGGTTGCGGGCCGAGAACGGTCACCCCGAGCCCTTCGGCATCGAGTGGTGGGCCATCGGAAACGAGATGTTCGGCGACTGGCAGCTCGGGCACATGCCCCTCACCGCCTATGTCGAGAAGCACAAGGAGGTGGTGGACGCCATGCGAGCCGTGGACCCCGGCATTCGTCCCATCGCCGTGGGCGCGGTGGGGGAGTGGAGCCAGACCATGCTCGCCAACGCGGCCGACCACATGGAGCTCCTCAGCGAGCACCTCTACTGGCAGGACAAAGACGACGTGCCGGCCCACGTGGAGCAGGTGATCGAGGGGATCCGGCGCGTGGCCGACGCCCACCGCGAGTACCGGAAGGAGCTGCCCTCGCTGAAGGGCAAGGACATCCGGATCGCCCTCGACGAGTGGAACTACTGGTACGGGCCCAACGAGTACGGCGAGCTGGGGACGCGCTACTTCCTCCAGGACGGGCTGGGGATCGCGGCGGGCCTTCACGAGATGTTCCGCAACAGCGACCTCTTCCTCATGGCGAACTACGCCCAGACGGTGAACGTCATCGGCGCCGTCAAGACGACGAAGACCGCGGCGGAGATGGAGCCCACGGGCCTGGTCCTCGCCCTCTACCGCCATCGCTTCGGGACGGTGCCGGTCGAGGTGGGAGGAGTGACGGCCCCCCTCGACGTGGCCGCGGCGTGGACCCGGGACCGCACGGCGCTGACCGTGGCGGTGGTGAACCCCACGGACGAGGCCCGGCAGATCGCTCTCGACGTGAGGGGCGCCGAGCCCACCGGTGAGGGGATGCGATTCGTCCTCACCGGGACCGACAGGTGGGCCCACAACGCCCCGGGCCGGCCCCGGGGCGTGGACGTAACCCGGACGTCCCTGGAAACGGGGGCCGACCGCATCGCCGTGGCCCCGCTGAGCGTGACGCTGCAGGTGGTCCGTGCGCGGTGAGCCCTCGGTCGTGGGCTGATCCTGGAGCACCGCGGGCGCTGATGGGGCCTACGTCTGGCGCCGGAAGCCGACCGCCGCCAGCAGCCAGGCCACTCCCAGCAGGGCGAAGCCGAGCACACCCGCGACCGCCGACTCGGCGAGGCCGGCCACGAGCATCGTCAGGGCATCCCCCGACAGCGCGCCGTCCGCGCCGTGTTTCAGCGCGTTCGCCACTCCGGCCAGGATGGCGCTCCCCGTCGCGAAGGCGGTCGACGCCGACAGCGGCCGGAGGATCGTGAGTGTCCGCTCCCGAGGGCGGATGGCGAAGCCCGCGCCGGTGACGGCGGCGGCCAGGCCGACAACGAGCACGAACAGGACGCATCCGGGCGAGGTGCCTGGACGATCTGGCGCGCTCACGCAGGAGGCGGGCGGCTCGCAGCGAGGCGACCGCGCTCTGGCGGGCCCGAGCGGAGACGCTGGCGGCCACGGGGCTGGCCGCGCTTCTTCTGGCCGCTGCGGTGGAGCGGGCACTCGAGGTCTTCCGCTGACCTCGGGGCCGGGTGCTAGGACGTCCCCTGGCTCTCGGCCCGGGCCCTGATCTTGGCGTCGATGAAGTCGGGGTGGGGCACGTGCAGCAGCCCGGCGATCCTGCGGACCAGGTGCTCTTCGATGGCGTGCTTCTCGGCGTCGGCGTACGCCACCAGCCAGAGGAGCTCGACCACCCGCTTCTTCTGCTCCGGGGTGAAGGCGTCGTCGATGACGTGGGTGAACTCGTAGAGCGATGTGGCCTCGCGGGACTGCTCCTCGGCCAGCCGCATCAGCTCGTCGGACTCCTCCTTCGTCAGCCCGAAGGTGCTCTGGATGGCGGCCCGCGCCACCGTCCGCTCCTCGTCCTTGACCTCGGCGTCGGCGCGGACGATCTCGAACATGAGGGCGGCCGCGGCGAGCTGCAGCCCGTGCTCCCGGGACTCGGGCGCGGCCTCCGGGACGACTCGCTCCTCGAAGAATCGCTTGATGGAATGAAGCACGGCACCTCCGCTAGGAACCCTCGAACTTGAAGGAGACCTTCACCTTGGCTCGGTAGGCCTTCACCTTGCCATCCTCGAGCTGCATGTCGAGGGTGGAGACCTCGGCGATACGGAGGTCTCGGAGGCTCTGCGCCGCGAGGTTGACCGCGGCCGCGGCCGCCTTCTCCCACGACTCCGTGCTGGTCCCGACGAGCTCGATGACCTTGTAGACACTCTCAGCCATGCTGTCCTCCCCAGGGTTCTCTCATACCACATTGAAAGACGTCGGATCCTCGCATGCTACTGCGCCGGCGACGCCGAAGCCAGGAGAAACGCCAGCGACTCTTCCGCCCGGGTCGCGGCAGAGGGGGTGGCGGCGAGACCCGGTCTACCGTCCCGTGTGCTGCCGCAGGCTGATGCCCGACTCTGCGTGAAGGCGCCGGTAGACGTCCTCGAGCTCCTCGTCGTACTCGTACGGCTCCGCGAAGACGATCTCGCGGATGCCCGCCTGGATGGCCTCCTTGGCGCAGCCGAAGCAGGGGCGCAGGGTCGTGTAGAGCTTGCCTTCGTTCGTCGAGTTGCCGTGGCGGGCGGCGAGGACGATGGCATTCTGCTCGGCGTGGACGCAGATGCACGTGTCGTACCCCTCCCCGGGGGCCGCGTCGGAGGCACAGCGAGGGCAACCCCCGTCGTAGCAGTTCCGCACCCCCATCGGGGTCCCGTTGTACCCGGCGGCGATGATCGCGTTCTGCACCACGATGACAGCGCCCACGTTGCGCCGGATGCAGTTCGACCGCGACGAGACCGCTCGCGCGATCCCCATGTAGTACTCGTCCCAGGTCGGTCGGTCCATGGTCAGCCTCCGCGCCTCCGGCGCCACAAGGTGACTGCGAGTGTGTCCCAGGCCGCGCCCGGGGTGCAAGCTTGACCGTCGCCGTCGTTGGCTGGGAAGATCCGGGCCGGACGCCGTCATGCCCGCGAACCTCTCGCCCGAGTACAAGAGCGCCCAGGATGCCTTCCGCCGGGCCCGGGAGCCGCCGGAGAAGCTGGAGTGCCTCCGGGAGATGCTGCGCACGATCCCCAAGCACAAGGGGACCGAGCACCTCCAGGCCGACATCAAGACCCGCATCAAGGAGCTGACCGAGGAGCTCGGCGGTCCGCGCAAGGGAGCGTCGCGGAGTGGTCCCGAGCTCGCCATCCGCCCCGAGGGCGCCGCCCAGATCGCCCTCATCGGGCCGCCGAACGCCGGCAAGTCGAGCCTCCATGCCCGGCTCACCGGTTCGCATGCGGTGGCCGGCCCCTACCCGTTCGCCACCAAGTTCCCGTTGCCGGGAATGCTGGCCTACGAGGACGTTCAGTTCCAGCTCGTGGACCTGCCGCCGGTCAGCGCCGACTACATCGAGCCCTGGATGGCGGGCACCCTCCAGAACGCCGACGCCGTGCTGCTGGTGGTGGACCTGTCGGATCCCGACTGCGTCGACGAGCTGGAGGCGGTGGAGCGCCGCCTCGAGGAGAAGAAGGTCAGCCTCCTGGCCCGCATCCCGGGTCGGACCGACACCGTCCTCGAGGTGCCGCCCGACGGCGGCTCGGGGGGGCCTCCTGCGGAGAACCTGGAGGATCCCTTCCGGCTCCGGCTGCCCGCCCTGCTCGTGGCGAGCAAGGCCGACCTCTACTCGGACCCCGAGGCGGAGCTCGCGGCGTTTCGCGAGCTCGCGCCCGATCCCTTCGTGTCCCTCGCCGTCTCGACCGAAACCGGTCGCGGCATCGATGACCTCGGAGGCGCTCTGTTCGAGCTGCTCGAGGTGGTGCGCGTCTACTCGAAGATGCCTCACCACCCCGCGGACATGAGCCGGCCGTTCACGCTCCGACGCGGGGGTACGGTGCGCGAGGTGGCGCAGCTGGTGCACCGGGGTCTGGCCTCCGAGCTCAAGTTCGCGAGGGTGTGGGGCCCGAGCGCCGAGTTCGACGGGCAGCAGGTGAGCGGCGACCACATCGTGAGAGACAGAGACGTGGTCGAGCTGCACTGGTAGTCCACGGCGTCCGAGTCGGTTGTATGCGAGTTTCGTGGCACACGGATACGTTCACAGTGCTACACCGCCGACACGGAATTCGTGCGTCGTTCCCAAGACCCTGACCGAAGCCCTTGTCCGCTCTGTCCGATTTGTCGTCATCGTGCCGGTGCCACGGCACACCGAACCGCTCGACAAGCCCATAGGGCACATTCCCCGCCGGCACCGACTTTGCTCAGTCTCCGGTGATGCTGTTCGTCGTCTGCTGCTCGGGTCTCGTCTTCGGCGCCGCCTTCGCGGTCTATGTTGCGGTCCAGCGCTACCAGTACCGGCAGCAGGAGGCGCGCGAGGCCTCGCTGAGAGCGCGCCTCGCCACCGTGGAGAGAAGGGCCGACCAGGCCGAAGCCGACCGGCAGCTCGTGACCCGTTTCCTTCGGGAGTTTCCCCACGTTGCCCACCAGATGCACGCCGGGGGCAACCCTCGAAAGATCCCGGACCTTCTCCTCACCTGCCTCGAGCGCTTCTTCGAGCCGACCCGGGCGGTGGTGGCCATCAGACGGCGACCGGCGGCTCACGATCCGGATCGAGCCTCCCGGTTCACGGTGGCCGCTTCCTACCCCCCCGAGCGAGGCGTTCGGCGGGGTAGCGAGTTCCAGCTCGGCGAAGGCGAGATGGGCTTCGCCGCCGAGGTGCAGCGGGTGATGAGCCGGCAGGACTTCGATCACCTGACGGCCCCGGTGAAGGCGACGCTGGCCCAGGCCGCGATGCCCGGGATCCAGCCCGACCTGGTGGCGCCCCTCGTCTTTGGCAAGTCCACCGTCGCCGTCCTCGCGGTGGAGGGCCTGGGTCGCTGGCCGGTCGATCCGAAGGACATCATTCGGCTGATCGCCCAGGTCGGTGCCCTGGCCGCCCACAGCCTCACGCGCTACACGAGAATCAAGGCCACGGCCAGCCTCGACGGCTTGACCGGGGTCCTCAACAAGCGCTTCGTCAGCGATCACCTGTCCGAGAGGATTCGCCAGGGCCCGGGGGGGCAGCGCTTCTCGGTGTTCCTCTTCGACCTGGACCACTTCAAGCACTACAACGACCACAACGGTCACGTGGCGGGCGACAAGCTGCTCCGACAGCTGGCCCGCCTCGTCCAGGAGAACATCCGCAAGGAGGCCGTGTTCGGCCGCTTCGGGGGGGAGGAGTTCCTGCTCATCCTCCCGGGAGCCGTCAAGGAGCAGGCCCTCGCGGCGGCCGAGAACCTGCGATGCCTCATCGCTGACTTCGACTTCGCCGGGGCCGCCGACCAGCCCCTGGGCTGCCTCAGCATCAGCGGGGGGGTGGCCGAGTATCCCCTGGACGGCCAGGACGCCGCCGCCCTCCTCCGTTGTGCCGACGAGGCTCTCTACCTCGCCAAGCACGAGGGGCGAAACCGCGTCGTCGCCTTCGTTCCCACCTACCTGGGGCTGGAAGGCTCAGAGGAGCCGGCGGCGGGGACGCGGGTGCTGCTGCCGACCGACGGAGAACCGAAGCGGCGCGACGGGACGCGCGACGACACCGGCTAGCTGGGCCCCGCCGGCCTTCCCGCCCCCTCCGGTCAGTCGATGCCCAGGCGCTTCTGTATGTCCTCCAGGGGAACGCCCTTGGTCTCCGGCATGACGCGCAGGACCCAGACCAGCTGCAGGACCATCATCACCGCGTAGAACGCGAAGGTGTAGCCTCCCGACGCCTCCGCGAACATCGGGAAGGTCCAGGAGATGACCGCGGCCATGAACCAGTGGGTGAAGCTGCCCAGGGCCTGGCCCCGGGCCCGGATGCGGTTGGGGAAGATCTCGCTGAGGAACACCCAGATCACCGCCCCCTGCCCGAAGGCGTGGGACGCGATGAAGACCAGGAGGCTCACCAGGACCACCAGGCTGCCGGTGGTCGTGAACTCGGTCCCGTACGCGAAGAACGCCCAGGCCGTGACCCCCAGGCTGAGGATGTATCCGATCGAGCCCGCAATCATCAGGTTGCGCCGCCCGAAGCGGTCGATCACCCCCATGGCGGCCATGGTGAAGACGAGGTTGGTCCCGCCGACGATGACGCTCTGGAGGAGGGCCGAGTCCTGTCCCGCCCCCGCCATCCGGAAGATGTGCGGCGCGTAGTACATGAGGGCGTTGATGCCCGAGAGCTGGTTGAACGCGGCGATGGCGATCGCGAGCAGGATGGGGGTCCGGTAGGCCGTCTGGAAGAACTTCTCCTCGAGGCTGTGGTGCTCGAGGTCGAGGGAGTCCCGGATAGCGTCGATCTCTTCCTCCACGGTGCCCGCGTCCGTCCCCAGGCTCGCCAGGATGACCCGGGCCTCGTCGCTGCGTCCCTGGGCCACGAGCCAGCGGGGGCTTGCCGGGGTGAGGAACAGGAGGAGGAAGAAGGCCGCAGCGGGGAAGGCCTCGACGCCGAACATCCAGCGCCACTGGGAGGATCCCAGGCCGAGCTGGGCCACGACGTAGTTGGAGAAGAAAGCGAGAAGGATGCCCAGGACGATGTTGAGCTGGGTGACGGCGACCAGCCGACCGCGAAGGGCAGCGGGGGAGATCTCGGCGATGTACATCGGGGAGACTACGGAGGCCCCGCCCACGCCGATTCCTCCGATGAAGCGGAAGAAGAGGAACGACGACCAGCTCCAGGCCAGCGCGCTCCCGAGGGCCGAGACGAAGTAGAGGACGGCGATCGCAAACAACACCCGTCGTCGCCCGAAGATGTCGGCCGGTCTCCCGACCCTCAGGGCCCCGACGATGGTCCCGATGAGGGCACTCGCCACGGTGAGGCCGAGGCCGAAGCCGCCCAGGTCGTAGACCGACTGGAGGGCCTCGGTCGTCCCCGAGATGACGGCGGTGTCGAAGCCGAAGAGGAGGCCGCCCAGCGCGGCGATGACGGTGCTGCGGGCCAGGGCACCGGTGAGCCCGGGAGGAGGGGTGACGATGTCGGCGGAGGTGGTCAAGGTGGGGGGATTCTAATGCAAGGCGGTTCCGCGGGACGACTCTCGGGGTCGAGGTGGGACCGGTTACAATCGGTGACCCGCCGCGGACCGCCCTTCAGCAGGGCCGGCGGATCGGAGTTCCATGCCCGTCGCCAGGGACGCGCACAGCAAGGAGACGCTCGACACCATCGACGAGTTCGAGCGGGAGCCCGTTCCCCCCGACGAGGTCAAGGGCTTCAAGAGCTTCCTCGGCATGGTGGCCGGGGAGCACATCGCGGGCACCGAGTTCGTCATCGGCCCGCTGTTCGTCCTGCACGGGGCCGGGGCCCGTGACGTGTTCCTGGGGCTGCTGGTCGGGAACCTCCTGGCGACCCTGAGCTGGACCCTGGTCTGTGCGCCCATCGCGGTGAAGACCCGTCTGACGATCTTCTTTCAGCTCGAGAGGATCAGCGGCTTCAGCCTCGTCTCCATCTACAACGCGGTGAACGCACTGCTCTTCTGCGTCTCGGCCTCCGCCATGATCGGGGTGTCCTCGTCCGCCATCGGCGTTCTCCTCGGGCTGCCCACTCCCGGGCTCACCGATCTGCTCCCCCCGGGCCCGGTGTGGGTGGCCAGCGTGGCCGTCATCGGCCTCGTCATGGCGGTGGTCGCCACCTACGGATTCGACCGCGTCTCCCGCTTCGCCAACGTCTTTGCCCCCTGGATGCCCCTCATCTTCCTGACCGGGGCCATCGCGGCCCTGCCCGGCCTCGGCGTCACGTCGGTCGCCGACTTCTGGCCGGCCGCCCGGGAGAAGATCTGGACCGGCGTCCCCCAGGCGGGTCAGACGAAGTACGGCTTCTGGCACGTCATGATCTTCGCGTGGCTGTGCAACAGCGCCATGCACATCGGCCTGACCGACATGTCGATCTACCGCTACGCACGGAAGGCTTCCTATGGACTGGCCTCGGCGGCGGGGATGTTCATCGGCCACTACATGGCCTGGGTGGCCTCGGGTATCCTGTGCGCGGTGGCTCTCGCTCAGGGCAACGTCAACCCCTCGCCCGGTGAGATAGCCCACGGCAGCGTGGGCCTCGCCGGCGTCATCTGCGTGCTGGTGGCCGGCTGGACCACCGCCAACCCCACCATCTATCGTGCCGGTCTCGCCATCCAGGGCCTGCTGCCGCGGTTCAAGCGGTGGAAGCTGACCATGATCGTCGGGCTCACCGCCACCGTGCTGGCCTGCTTCCCGGCCATCGTGAGCAGGCTGGACCAGTTCCTGGGCATCTACGCCCTCGTGGGCATTCCCATCGGTGCCATCGTGCTCGTGGACGTCTCCCTGTTCCGGCGGTTGGGGCTGACCCCGAACCTCGCCTCGGTCACGGGCTCGCGCTTTAACGTCGCGGTGGCCCTCGCCTGGGTCGGGGCCATCGCCGTCGGCTACGGCTTGTTCCGCTACACCGGGGCCGACTTCTTCTTCTTCATGGCGCTCCCGGGCTGGTTCGTGGCCGCCTTCCTCTACCTGCTCGCGAGCGTGATTCTTCAGCGGCGGCGCCCGGCGCCGGCGCTTCGAGAGGAGGCGGCATGAGGATGTCGCTGAAGATGGTGTCCTGGCTGGGGCTCGTCCTGACGCTGCTGCCTTCGCTGTTTGTCTTCGGCGGGGTCCTCTCCCTCGACACCTTCAAGAATCTGGTTCTGGGCGGGAGTGTGCTCTGGCTGGCCACCGCCCCGTTCTGGATCAACCAGGACCGGAGCCGGGAGAGCTGAGCATGCCACATCTCGACTACGCGACCTACCACGACAAGGTTCTGGGCGGCTGGGCCGGGAAGTGCGCCGGAGGAGTCGTCGGGGCTCCGCTCGAGGGCTTCAAGCGATTCCACGACCTCGAGCTCAGGGACGAGATGTTCGACACCGCGGTCCCCAACGACGATCTCGACCTCCAGATCCTCTGGCTGGACCTGGTCAAGCGTCGCGGGCCCTCGCTGCGACTGAACGACCTGGCCGACCACTGGAAGGCCCACGTCGAGTTCCCGTGGGGCGAGTACGGGCTGGCGCTCAGGAACCTCCGCCTCGGTGTGTACCCGCCCCAGTCCGGCAGCCACAACAACTGGTACTGGAGACGGGGAATGGGCTCCCCGATCCGGAGTGAGATCTGGGGGATGCTTTGCCCCGGGATGCCGGAGCAGGCGGCCTTCTACGCGTCCATGGACTCGAGCTTGGACCACGAGGGGTTCTCGGTCGATGCCGAGGCCTTCCTGGCTGCGTGCGAGGCGCTGGCCTTCGTCGAGTCGGACGTCCCCACGATCCTGCGGCAGGCCCTGGAGCAGTTCGAGCAGGGCACGCTTCTCCACACCATGGTCGGCTCGGTTCTCGACTGGAGCGAGCGGTTCCCCGTGGACGTTTGCCAGGGCAAGATCAAGAGCGCGTTCGGGGACGCGGACTTCACGTCCGCCCCGATGAACGTGGCCTTCACCCTGCTCGCCCTGCTCACGTGCCGGCGCGACATGTCGGGGCTGGTCACCGCGATCGCCATGGGACACGACAGCGACTGTGTCGCCGCCACCGCCGGGGCGATGCTGGGCATCCTGCTGGGGTACGAGGGCATCGGCGAGCGCTGGCGGAAGCTCATCGGCGACACGCTCGTGGTGAGCCCCCGGATCGTGGGCATCGAGCACGCGGAGACGATCAGCGGGCTTGCTCGCGAGACCGCCCGGGCCGGTCTGGCGTTCGTCGAGGAGCACGGCGGAGCCCCCCTGGCCGGGGCTCCGGAGATGGAGAGTCGCTGCGTTCCCCGCCCCCACCACGTGACGTGCACCCTCGACCGGCTGGACTTCGGTGCCCTGACCAAGGGCGTGACCCTGCGCGTGGCCTACGAGAACCTGACCGTCCAGCCGCAGAAGGTCCGGCTGACCTTCCAGTCGAACGACCTCTCCTGCTCGGGGAGGGTGCGGGAGTTCTCGGTGGAGGGCGGGGGCCACCACGAAGACAGCTTCGACGTGCGCCTGGCCCCCGAAGCCTGGGAGCGGGTGGCGTCGCGGCGGCCGGGGACGGTGGGGTCCGCGTTCGGCTACGCCCTCGACGTCAACGTGGACGGTCGGGGCGGAGAGTGGCTCGAGAGGGGGGTGCCCTTCTACGGGAGCTGGCTGCTCCTCGGCCCCTTCATCCGGGACAACCCTGCGCTGGAGCCCGTAGACCCGCGATACCCCGACCATGGGGACGCCCCCTTGCCGTCCGTGCGCTACATGAACCACGACAAGGTCGATCCCGACGAGGAACTCCTCACCGTCGAGGACGTGCGGCGCCTGGTGGACGAAGGCACCTACGACTCCCAGCCCTTCCACTGGACCCGCGTGTTCCCTCCGGCCTTCCGCTTCGACCTGCAACGCCACTACTGGGGCCGCGGGGAGCGGACGCTCTTCCTCTACACCCGGCTGCACAGCGCCGCGGCCCGCCGGATCTGGATCGCCATGGGCTGCTCCGCCCCGTTCCGAACCTGGTTCAACGGTCAGGTGGTCCTGGAGAGTCGCGCCTGCCAGCGCTCGTGGCCGGCGGCTTTCCCCGCCGAGGTCGAGCTCGCGGAGGGCCAGAACGACGTGCTCGTCCGGATCGATCTTCCCACCGACACCCTGGCCCTCGAGGTCGGGTTCAAGGAGCACCAGGGCCAGCACTCTCACCAGAGCCACTGGGACACGACTCTCGTGCCGATGGTCTGATCGGCCGAGCACCGGCCCCCTGGGGAAGCCCCCGCGGTGACTCGCGGGGGCTGGGATGCCGAAGGGCCGTGTGAGCGACAGCTTCCGATGACCCCCTCCGGGGACAACAACAACAGATGGTTCGGGACGTTTGACCGCTCACGTAACCAACGCAGCACGAGGGGCTTCGGGCGGCAAGGGAGTCGCGGCGGAGCCCGCCGGGGCTTTCCGAAAAGGGACGTTCCATGGTATTTCTGGAGAATTCATCCCTCGGGCGATGACGTCGCCGTTTGCCCCGAGTCGCTCATTCCCGCAAGGAGGTTGTCGATGGCCCAAGCCGATGTCCCGACGGTGCCGGGCGTGGACACGTCACGCCGCGTCAAGTACATCAGGAGCGTCGACCAGGTCCCCAACATCCCCGAGTCCGAGCGCGAGAAGCTGCGGAAGGTCTCCGAGAAGTACGTCTTCCGCGCCAACGACTACTACCTCGGCCTGATCAACTGGAACGATCCGAACGATCCAATCAAGCAGCTCATCATCCCACGCACGGAGGAGCTCAACGACTGGGGCGAGCTCGACGCGTCCAAGGAGTCCCTGGTCACGGTGACCCGGGGGGTCCAGCACAAGTACCCCCACACCGTCCTGCTGCTGTGCAACGAGGTGTGCGGCGCCTACTGCCGGTACTGCTTCCGCAAGCGCCTCTTCATGGACGAGAACGACGAGGTGACCCTCGACGTGAGCGAGGGTCTGAAGTACATCGCCGACAACCCGGCGGTCTCCAACGTCCTCCTGACCGGCGGCGACCCTCTTCTCATGAGCACGCGCCGCCTGACCGAGATCTTCGACGCGCTGCGGAAGATTCCCCACGTGCGCATCATCCGCATCGGATCGAAGATGCCGGCCTTCGACCCCTGGCGCGTGCAACGGGACGAGGCCCTGCAGGAGGCCTTCCGGAAGTACTCGCAGCCCGACCGGCGCATCTACCTCATGGCGCACTTCGACCACCCGCGGGAGCTGACCGCCGAGGCCATCGCCGGGCTCGACTGCTACATGCGCAACGGGGTGATCTGCGTCAACCAGTGCCCGCTGATCGCCGGGATCAACGACAATGCCGAGATCCTCAGCGAGCTCTATCAGCAGCTCGCCTGGGCCGGGTGCCCGCCGTACTACCTCTTCCAGGGCCGGCCGACCGCCGGGAACGAGCCCTACGCGGTTCCCATCGTCCGGGGGTGGCAGATCTTCCACGACGCCAACCTGAAGGGCTCGGGGCTGGCGCGTCGACCGCGCTACGTGATGTCCCACGAGACCGGGAAGATCGAGATCGTCGCGGTGGACGACGCCAGGATCTACCTGCGTTACCACCGGGCCAAGGACGAGTCCGACCGTGGCCGATTCATGGTCTACAAGCGGAACGACGACGCCGTCTGGATGGACGATCTCGAGCCCGCGGACGCCGAATCTCCGAAGTTCGCGCCGTCGCCCGTGCTCGACTACGTCGACGGCCCGGACTGACTGGCCATCGACCGTACCGGTGATTCTCAGCGCCGCTGGCGGCGGGGCCTCGACATCCGTCCACCGGGAGCCTCCGCGCCCGTGCTCTTCCCTCCTGGAGCCTCGAATCCGGTAGATTAGGGCCCGGGAATGCGTGGAGGGTGGTCGACGTTCCCCCTGATGGCGGGGCGGAGCGCCGGCCTCGAGGGTGCCGAGTGAATCGGGACAAGTCCGACGAGGCATTCGAGGCGGAGATCCTGCCCCAGCTGAGGCCGCTGTTCGGTATGGCGTACCGCTTGACCGGGAATGCCCACGACGCCGAGGACCTCGTGCAGGAGACGATGCTTCGTGCCCACCGCTCGTTCGATCGATACCGTCCCGGGACCAACGCGAGAGCGTGGCTCTTCACGATCCTGCACCGACTGCGGACCGACGCGTTGCGCCGCCGCGGTCGGCGCCCGGAGACCGTCGAGCTACTCGATGACGGACCCCCGGTGGCCCCGGCCCACGAGGCGGCCCTCACCTCGGGCCACGAGGAGATCGCCCGCGCTCTGGCGGGACTTCCAGAGAGCTTCCGCGCCGCGGTCGTGCTCCGCGACGTCGAGGAATACAGCTACGCCGAGATCGCCAAGATGCTGGACGTTCCGGTGGGCACGGTGATGTCGCGCATCCACCGCGGGCGCGCCCTCTTGCGGAAGGCCCTTGGCCGGAGGCCCGAGTGAGCTGCGAGCCGGAGCGCGTCACCGCTCTCGTCGACGGCGCCCTCGAAGGTGAGGAAAGGGCGCGGATCGAGGCACACGTGGCCCGGTGCGAGGTCTGCCGCGTCCAGGCTGCAGACGAGAGGGCGCTCCGGGCCCGGCTCCGGGCCCTGCCCGCTCCCGAGGTGCCCTTCGGTCTCGAGCAGCGTGTGCGCGCGAAGCTCCGCCGCCGGCACCGGTGGCCGGGGACGGTGCGGGCCCTGCTTCCCCTCGCTGCCGTCCTGGTGCTGGCGCTGTGGGCGCGGGGTTACGCCCCGTTCGTCGCGTGGGAGCTCTCCCGTGATCACGACCACTGCTTCGGCAGGCCACGGCTGCCGGCCCAGGTGTGGGCGAGCGAGCCGGACCTTCTCATCGCGTGGTTCGACGGGAAGGGAGACCGGCTGCCGCTATTGCCGTCGACGGCGGGGCGCCTTGCCCTCGTCGGCGGGCGCCATTGCTGGCTACCCGATGCATCCCGGGCGGCCCACGTCTACTACACCTCCGACGACCAGCAGCTGTCGGTCTTCGTCGTGTCCCACGGCGTGCGGATGGACGATGATTTCGCCACGAGCTCAGGGGGCAACGCGGTGGCCCTCGTGCGTCTCGGGGGACGCGTGGTCGGGGTGGTGGGAGAGGACCACGGGGACGTGAGCGCCTTCGTCACCGGGCTCCGGACGAGCGTCGCCGCGCTGGGGACTCAGGGCCCGGCCCCCGCCTCCCTCCCTGCGTCCTGATGGTCGGCCTCGGTCCTCCGCCCCTTGCGCTCCGTTGACTCCGCTCGCGCGGCCGGATAATAGTCCTGCCGATCCTGGCGTGCATCCGGGGAGGGGGGGCGGCAGTGCTGATCATTGATTCCTACGCGGTGGCGGTCGGACTGTGCTTCATCACGATGCTCTGCTGGGGATCGTGGGCGAACACCCTCAAGCTGGCGGGGAAGGACTGGCCCTTTCCCCTCTACTACTGGGACTACTCGATCGGGCTGGTCCTGACGTCGGCGGTCCTCGGCCTGACCATGGGCAGCATGGGATCCGAGGGTCGGGGCTTCCTCGCGGACCTGGCCCAGGCCGACGGGGCGATGCTGCGCTCGGCCTTCATCGGCGGCGTCGTCTTCAACGTGGCGAACCTGCTGGTGGTGGCGGCCGTCGACGTCGCCGGTCTCGCGGTGGCCTTCCCGGTGGCGATCGGCCTGGCCCTGGTCATCGGCGTGGTCGTCAACTACGTCCAGACCCCCCTCGGTGATCCCCTGCTCCTCTTTGGTGGGGTGGGCCTCGTCGTCGCGGCGATCCTCGTCGACGCGCGGGCCTACTCCCGGCTGCCCTCGGCGAGGGGGGCCACCGCCCGGGGTCTGGTGCTCTCGGTTCTCGCGGGCGTGCTGATGGGCTTCTTCTATCGATTCGTGGCCGCCTCGATGGTCTCGACCTTCCGTTCCCCGGAGGCCGGAAGGCTCACCCCCTACACCGCGATGTTCGTCTTCACCCTCGGTGTCTTCTTATCCAACTTCCTCTGGAACAGCTTCTTCATGTACCGGCCAGTGAGCGGGAGCCGATCGACCTACGGCGAGTACTTCTCCAAGGGCAGCCCCGGGCTCCACCTGATCGGCATCCTGGGCGGGCTCATCTGGTGCTTCGGCATGACGATGAGCCTGATCGCCGCCGAGCAGGCGGGCTTCGCCATCTCCTACGGTCTCGGTCAGGGGGCGACCATGGTGGCGGCGGCGTGGGGGGTGTTCATCTGGAAGGAGTTCAAGGACGCCCCGGAGGGCACGGGACGGCTGCTGGGCGCCATGTTCGGGTTGTTCATCGTCGGCCTGGGCATGATCATTGCCGCCCGGCTGGTCTAGAGGGGGATGCTCAATGGCGGGCAAGGTGGTCGTGGTCGGAAGCTCCAACATCGATCTCATCATGAAGATGGACCGTCTCCCCCGGCCGGGGGAGACGGTCACCGAAGCGGAGTTCGCACAGGTGTTCGGGGGCAAGGGCGCCAACCAGGCGGTGGGCGCGGCCCGGGCCGGCGGGGACGTGGCCTTCGTCAGCTGCGTAGGCGACGACGCCTACGGCGGCCAGGTGATCGAGAACCTGAAGAAGGACGGGATCGACACTCGTCACGTCTTCCGGGAGGAGGGAGTGGCCTCGGGGACCGCCCTGATCATGATCGACGCCAGTGGTGAGAACTGCATCTCCGTTGCCCCCGGCGCCAACTATCGCCTCACTCCGGCCCACGTGGATCGGGCCCGCGACGTGATCGAGGAGGCCGCGGTGGTGATCGCCCAGTGCGAGATTCTTCCGGAGACGCTCGATCACGTGATCGACCTCGGTTTCCGCCTGGGGAAGCTCGTGCTGCTCAACCTCGCGCCCGCTCGTCCCCTCGACGACGCCACCCTCGGGAAGCTCGGCGCCCTCGCGGTGAACGAGACCGAGGCCGAGTTCCTCACCGGCCTCCCGGTGAGGAACGACACCGAGGTCCAGGCCGCCGCCGGGGCGCTCCTCGGCAAGGGCCCGAAGATCGTCATCGTGACTCTCGGTGCGCGGGGAGCCTGGGTGGCCGTAGAGGGCCACCAGGGCCTCGTTCCGGGCTTCGAGGTGGACCCGGTCGACACCACCGCCGCCGGCGACGTTCACTGCGGTGCGCTCGCGGTGGGGCTCGTCGAAGGCCAGGCGCTCCTCGACGCCGTCGCCTTTGCGAACGCCGCGGCCGCCTTGTCGACCACCAAGCTCGGGGCCCAGCCCTCGGCCCCCTCCCGGGACGGGATCGACGCCCTTGTCCAGTCGCGCTGAACCCCACCCGAGGCCGCCGGGCGTCCCTCCGCCGTCCGTGGTGCGTCTCCGTCTGCTCTCGCCGTCGCGCTGTGTCCGATTTTCGGCCCAGACGGCCATGCCGGCCGCCTGGCCGTCGGGGCAACCGCTCTGTGATCAGTGGGTTGAGCGCCTCTCCGGACTTCCTGCCCGCTGGCCCGTCCGTTGCATTGAGGACCGAGGTGAAGGGCGAGGGACCGCCCCTCCGCCGAGGGTCCTCGAGCGGAGGAGCCTGAGGGCGCTCTGTTCGACGGAGAGGGCGTGGCCGCCGGCGGGTGGCGGAGCACGGAGGACGAGAGCATGACACGATCCGACTCCGGCAGCACGGGCGGGAGGCCGGCTTCCGGCAACGGGAGGAGCGGTGCGCGGCCACCCCATCGAGCCGCGTTTCGGCGCAAGCTGCCGTTCGGTCGCGGAGCGGTCCTGCAGGTGGGTGAGCGGGCCCACATCGTCGGCGTGGCCGACATCAGCGTGACCGGAGCCTTCCTCTCCACGCGGGCCCCGGTCTCGGTGGGCGAGACCCACACCTTCAGGCTGCTGGTCCTGCCCGAGCGAGTCGAGATCTCGATCAAGGCCGAGATCGTTCGCCTGGCCCAGACTGCCAACGAGTCCAGCCATCATCCCCGCGGCGTGGGCGTCCGTTTCGTCGAGCTCGACGACCACGTACGGGAGTACCTGGCGTTCTACGTCGCCCGCAAGCCCAACCCCCGGCCCTACTGATCTCCCGGGGGCGTCGCTACCCGCGCACCTCGACGAGGGCCCGGGCCTTCCTCAGGGCCCGCCGCAGCCCGCGGTCGGGACCGAGGTCGTCGAGCTCCTCCCAGGCGGTCCAGCGCAACGCGTGGAGCTCCTCGACTTGGGGTGAGACAGCGGCGTCCTCGGGGGCGGTGACGAGGTAGCGGAGGTCCAGGTGCTGGTGGGCGGGCTCGTTCTCCCGGCCCGGTATGTCGTGCACGTCCACGTCCAGGGGGCGGGGCGCGTTGGGGTGGAGCTCCAGCCCCACGATGCCGGTTTCTTCGAGGGCCTCGCGCAGCGCCACCTCCTCGCCGGTCCTCTCTCCGGGGTTCGCGTGGCCTCCCGGCTGCAGCCAGCGGTCGAGCTTGCGGTGGTGGAGCATCAGCACACGGCCACCGTCCGCGGAGACGACGATGGCGCTCCCGGTCAGGTGGCCCTCGGCGATCCGGCGAGCGAAGGGATCGACATGCCGCCGGACGAACTCGAGGATCCGGTCGCGGTCCCGGGCCTCCTCCTCGTCGGCACCCACGTGACGCTCCAGGGACGTGGCCAGGGAGGCGATGGGGTCTTCGTCGGTCATGGTCGCGAGATTGTAGCGTGCACGGTGCCCGGGCGAGGCCGGGGGGGACGGGCTGCCCTGGCCGATCTCTGGTACAGTCGGCGCCGGTGCCTGACCCGAAGACACCCCAGCTCATCGATCGCGTCGCCCGGGGCCTCCCCTTCCTCGTCGCGGTGTCCGGCGGCGCTGCCCTCGTCTACGAGTCGGTGTGGATGCGCTCGTTCGGGCTCATCTTCGGCAACACCACCGACGCGGTGGCCATGGTCCTCGCGGTCTTCATGGGGGGGCTGGCACTGGGAAGCGCCCTCGTCGCCCGGCGCCAGAGCTCCGACCCGCTGCGGGCCTACGCCTTCCTCGAGCTGGCCATCGGCGGCGCCGCGATCCTGACGCTGCCCCTCCTCCGCGCGCTGCCCTGGGCCTACGGGGCCCTCGCCGGACGGCTGGGCCTGGAGGGACCACTCGAGCTGGCGGGCCGGCTGACCCTCTCGGCCATCGTGCTCTTGCCGGCGACGGTGCTGCTCGGGATGACGGTCCCGCTCGCGGTCGAGACCCTCGCGGCCGCCGGGCGAGCCACGCGGGCGAGCTTCGGACGGCTCTACCTGCTCAACACGCTCGGGGGGGCGGTGGGGGTGGCGCTCGGGGCGTTCGTCCTCGTGCCCCTGCTGGGGGTGCGGGCGACGCTGACCGTGGCCGCCCTCGGCAGCTTCGTCGCGGGCTCCGTGGCCCTGCACTGGCGGCGCACGGCCGGGCTCATCGCCCCCCTGGGACCCTCGGGGTCCGAGGAAGCGAAGGTTCGAACGCCGGGAGCCGCCGAGATCGGAGAGGCCGCGCTCCCGGTCGCCGGGCGGGCTCGGGCCCTCACCCTCGGCGCCGCCCTCGCCGTGGCTTCCGGCGCCTCGACGTTCGGCGTCGAGGTCCTGTGGACCCGCTCGTATGCCCTCGTCATCGGGTCGTCGGTCTACGCCTTCAACCTGATGCTCCTGGCGGTGCTCCTGGGAATCGCGGGTGGCGCCGCGGTCTACGGGCGCCTGCGCCCGAGGCTCACCGAGCCGGTGAGGGCGGTGGGTGGGCTCTTCGGGGTGGCCGGCATCTCGGTGCTGGCGGGGCAGTGGATGATCGGGCAGCTCCCCGAGGTGTACCTGGGCGCGCTGGGCGTGCTCCCGGTCTCCTTCGTCGCCCACCAGATCGCGGGGCTCCTGCTGTGCCTCGTCACCATGCTGCCGGTGACCTTGGTCCTCGGGATGACGTTCCCACTCCTCATGCACCTCGTGGACTCCGGCGGACGCTCGGCCCAGGAGGCCTCGGGACGGCTGTATGCGTGGAATACCGCGGGAGCGATCGCGGGGGCCCTCCTCGCCGATCTCCTGCTGGTCCCGCACCTCGGCCTCCAGCCGCCCTATCTCGTCTTCGCCGCCCTCCTCCTCGGCGGAGGGGCGTGGGCCCTCGCCGAAGCCACCGCCTGGCATCCCCTCGCCAGGATCGCCGCCCCGGCCACGCTCGTGGTGATCCTCTTGATCCTGTCCCCGCGGTGGACGCCCTGGGACCCGGTCCTCATGTCGTCGGGAATCCACCGCTACGGCCTCGAGTGGCGCGACCGCGTCGACTCGGCCTTCGATCTCGGGAGTTGGCTTCGCGAACAGCAGGAGCTCGTGTTCTACCGGGAGGGATCCGAGGCCGTGGTCGCGGTCTCGAAGACCGACACCGGGCGGCACTTCCTCTCCGTCAACGGGAAGACCGACGCCGGAAGCGGGGAAGAAGACGTGGTGACGCAGCGGTTCATCGCCCACGTCCCCTTGCTCCTCCACGGTGGCCCCCGCCGGGCCCTCGTGATCGGCTGGGGGGCGGGCGCCACCGCGGCCTCGGCCGCACTCTATCCCCTCGAGTCCATCGAGTGCGTCGAGATCGAGCCCGCGGTCTACGAGGCGGCGTCCTTCTTCGACGAGCTCAGCGGTGACCTGCGCGCCGACGAGCGTTTCACCATCACGTTCCGCGACGGACGAAACCGCCTGCTGCGCGAGCGCGCGCCCTGGGACGTGATCGTGTCGGAGCCCTCCAACCCGTGGATCTCGGGGGTCTCGAACCTCTTCACCCGGGAGTTCTACGAGGTGGTGCTCGACCGGCTCGCCCCGGACGGGGTGTTCGGGCAGTGGTTCCACTACTACCACCTCGATCCGTCCGATGTGAAGGTCGAGGTCAAGACCTTCCTGTCCGTCTTCCCCCACGCCTCGCTCTGGCTGGTTCCGCCGGTCACGGCCGAGGACGGGACGAAGAGGCTCGGGGCGGACATGCTCCTCGTGGGCAGCGCCGAGCCCCACTCCCTCGACTGGCACCGCCTGGAGGAGGTGCTGGGCGACACGCCGGTGGGTGAGGACCTGCGGGCCACCCGGGCGATCGGCGACCCCCTGGCCCTGGTCGCGTCCTGGGCCATGGGGCGCGAGGAGATGGAGACCTGGGTCGAGGACGTGGAGGCGTTCCCCTCGGGCACACCGCTCAATACCGACGATCACCCCTACCTGGAGTTCGTGGCCCCGCGACGCACCGTGGTGACTCCCCTCGAGGCGTCCCGGGCCGCCTCGGCGCAGCGGGCGGACATGAGCGCGGCGGCTGGCGATCCCCGCAGCGTGCTTCTCCACCATCCCTCCTTCACCGAGGGACCGTCTGCCCTGGCCGGGCTCTATCGTGAGCTGGCCGAGCGCTACGTCGTCGCCGGCCAGCCGACCCGGGCGCTGGCCGCTCTCGACGCGGCGCTGGCGGCCCTTCCCGACGACGCCCTGGCCCACACCCGGAGCGCCGAGATTCTGCTCGAGCGCGGTCAGGAGGCGGAGGCCCTCGGCCGATTGCGCGTCGCGGTGCGGATGGACCCGGAGAGCTTCCACGCCTGGGACCTCCTCGGCCAGCTCGCGATCGACCGCCAAGACTATCCCCTGGCCGAGGAGGCTCACCGCGTGATGCTCCGGCGCGAGCCCGGGAACGTGGACGCCTGGCTGCGACTCGCGGCGGTGCTGGCTCGGCAGGGGAAGTGGGGTGGGGCCCACGAGGCGCTGGTGTGGGCCCGGCGCCTCGACCCGGAGGCACGGGTCGATCCCGAGCTGGAGCGCTACATCAGCGTGCGTGCGGCGGAGGAGAGAGCCCGCCACTGAGCAGGCCGCCGGGCGGGATTCTGGTGAATAATACGGGGAGGTCGGCGCGTCCACCGGCTCCACCCGGGGGTCCGGCCTCGACCCTCGGGGCGCGCAGGGCAGGAGGGCAAAGTGGCATCCCCACTCGAAGGACGTGCGCTGGTCGTTCTCCACAAGCTCGAGGCCTCCCTCGGGTGCTACGACGTGGCGGGTGGGCGAGAGCTGTTCCGTTTGCCCACCGCCGACTTCCCTCACGAGCTGTGCCTGTCCCCGGACCGGCGACGCCTCTACGTCACCGAGTACGGCCTGCGGGGCGTGGAGTCCGAGGGGGAGGGGGGAAACACCGTCGCGGTCTTCGACCTGCAGGCCCGGGCCCGGGTGGGGACACTCAGCACCGGGGAGTACCGTCGCCCCCACGGAGTGGCCGCGGATTCCGGCGGACGCCTCTACGTCACCTCCGAGCCGCGTCGGAACCTGCTCATCTTCCGTCTCGAGGATGAGTCGCTCTTCCACGTGGTCGACGTCGAGCAGGAGATTCCCCACGAGGTGACGGTCTCCCCCGACGGGCGCACGGCGGTGACCGCCAACATCGGCTCCGGGAGCCTCACCGCCGTCGACGTCATGATGGGGGTCGTTCTGCGCCAGGTGAAGGTCCTCGAGCGCCCCGAGGGTATGGCCTTCGCTCCCGACGGCACGCTTCTGTACGTCGTCAACCGGGAGAGCGCCACGGTGTCCATCGTCGACGCGATCAAGCTCGAGACGGTGGGCCGCATCGACACCGGGAAAGGGCCGGTCCGCATCGCCATAACCCCCGACGGAGGGCGGATCGGCTTCCCCCTCTTCCACGAGAACGCCGTGCAGATCGCGGACACGAAGGCCAGGGCGGTGACCCACACCGTCCCCGTCGGGAAGCAGCCCGCGGGGACGACCATGTCATCCGACGGCGAGCTCCTCTTCGTCTCCTGCGAGCAGGAGGGGCTGGTGTACGTGATCTCCGTCGCCGATGGAGAGATCCTGTCGACGATCGCGACCGGTGACGGGCCGGACGCGATGGCCTGTCTCGACCTGGCGGAGGCGTCCTGATGGGGGAGCCCGCTGGCTCGCCGGGGACGTCGAACGGACGCCGGTGGGCACGAGCGCTGGCGCTCTCGGCCCAGAGCCGGGCCCGGGAGCACGACGTCACGCTGGTCGAAGGGGAAGACGGGGTCCGCTGAGGCTCGACGCCGAATCCGCTCGCCGGGTCCGTGCCGAGCGGAGGCGCTCGAGCCGAGAGGGTCAGGAGGCCTTGGGCGGGTCGCCCGGCTGGTCCTCGTCCTCGTCCTTGATGCCCTTCTTGAAGTTGCGGATGCCTTCACCGAGGCCCTTGCCGAGGCCCGCGATCCGGGATGTCCCGAAGATCAGGATGAGGATCACGAGGATGACGAGGAGCTCCGGCATACCGAGTCCGAACATGGTGTGTCCTCCGTTGAGAGATTCTACCCCTCGCCGGCCTCTTCCGTCCGGGGGTGTCCTCAGGCGGCCACGGCTTCCGTCTGCTCCACCTTCTCCGGCTGGATACGGAACCGCTCGGCGTTCTTGGGGAGGAGGTGGATGTCCGTCACCAGCCCCACTGCGGCCAGGGCCCGGATGACGAGCCAGGTGGCGTCGAGCTCCCGCCCGAAGCCGTGCCGGGCCGAGCGCTGGAAGGCGTGGTGGGTGTTGTGCCACCCCTCGCCCCAGGCCAGCAGACCCACCCACCAGAGGTTCCGGGAGTCCTCGTTGGTGTGCCAGACCCGGTAGCCCCAGGTGTGGGTGGCGGAGTTCACGAGCCAGGTGCCGTGCAGAGTGATCACCAGGCGGACGAAGACGCCCCAGATCACGTAGGTCCAGCCGCCCCACGCGAAGAGGGCGAGCCCGACCAGTATGTTCGGCAGAATGTGGATGCGATTGAGGACGCGGTGCACGGGGTCGGCCACGAGCTCCGGCGCGTAGCGCCGCTCCATCTCCCGCCGGTTCTGGTCGATGTCGCAGACGATCCAGCCCAGGTGGCTCCACCAGAACCCGTCCTTGGGCGTGTGGATGTCCTGGCCCGGCTTGTCCGACTTGGCGTGGTGGATGCGGTGCATGGCCACCCAGGAGATGGCTCCACCCTCGCTGGCCAGCATTCCGAAGACGGTGCCCAGGTACTCCATCGCCTTGGGTACACGGAAGCTCCGGTGGGTGAGGAGGCGGTGGTAGGTGAAGCAGATTCCCAGCGATCCCGCCACCCACCAGCCCAGGAGGGCCAGCCCGACGCCGGTCCAGCTGAAGTTCCAGAAGGCGAGGAGCGCCACCACGTGGATCCCCGCGAAGTACGCCACGTTCACCCAGTCGAAACGACGACCGTTCCAGGTCAGGGTCAAGACAACCTCCTCCAGCTTCGTGGCGCCGCACCGGCGTCGCCGCACGAGGGGAGGCTAGCAAACCCCGATCGGGGGGATTGTCACACTTTCGTCAGAGGGGTCGATCGCGTCGGAGCGGTGGTCTCAGGCGGCCCCCGCCGCCGGGGTGGCGGCCTTGAGGGCCACCCAGACGACCAGACCCAGAAGCAGCAGTGGTGCGAGGGGCAGGAGCACGAAGACGCCCACCGTGACCACGAGGCCCAGGACGAGGCCCAGGCCCCCGAACACGAGGCCGAGGACCGCTCCCAGACCACCGAGAACGAGCCCGAAGAACGCTCCGATGATCCCGAAGAGCCCCTTGAACAGGACCGCCATGATCTTGAAGGGCAGGAAGACGATGGCTGCCACCACCTTGAGGAAGGCCCCCAGGATGAGGAGCGGCACCATGATCAGGGCGCCCACGAGGAACAGCAGCACCAGGATTTCCATGCTCTCGCCTTTCACATCTTCTTACGTATGAATCGGCCGGGAGGTTCCCGTTCGGAGCCTTGCCCGCCTCCCCGCCGGTCGCCTGTGGCCCGGCCTGTGTCAGAATGACCGCCCCATGCCACAGTTCATCTACACCATGAAGGACCTGCGGAAGGTCACGCCCCAGGGCAAGGAGATCCTGAAGGGAATCTGGCTGCAGTTCTACCCGGATGCCAAGATCGGCGTCCTCGGCGCCAACGGGGCGGGCAAGTCCACGCTCCTCCGGGTCATGGCCGGCCTCGACAAGGACATTGCCGGGGAGGCGTTTCCGGCCGAGGGGACCCGCATTGGCCACCTCCCGCAGGAGCCTGTGCTCGATCCCTCGAAGAGCGTCCAGCAGCACGTCGAGGAGGCGGTGGCCCCGGTCAAGGCCCTGGTCGAGCGCTTCGAGGAGCTGTCGATGAAGCTCGGTGAGGACCTTCCCGAGGCCGAGATGGACAAGGTCATCGACGAGCAGGGGCGGGTCCAGGACCAGATCGACGCCGCGAACGCCTGGGACGTGGACCGCTCGGTTGAGGTGGCCATGGACGCCCTCCGCCTTCCCCCGGCCGACGCCGACGTGACGACCCTCTCCGGAGGGGAGCGGCGCCGGGTGGCCCTGTGTCGCCTGCTTCTCCAGCCCACGGACATGCTCCTCCTGGACGAGCCCACCAACCACCTCGATGCGGAGTCGGTGGCCTGGCTCGAGCGCTTTCTCCAGGAGTACAAGGGTTGCGTCGTGGCCATCACCCACGACCGCTACTTCCTGGACAACGTGGCGGGCTGGATCCTCGAGCTGGACCGCGGAGAAGGGATCCCCTGGCAGGGAAACTACTCCTCGTGGCTCGAGCAGAAGGACCGCCGGCTGACCCAGGAGGAGAAGGAGGCCTCGGCCCGTCGCCGGACCCTGGAGCGCGAGCTCGAGTGGATCCGGATGGCCCCCCGGGCCCGTCAGGCCAAGGGGAAGGCCCGAGTCACCCGCTACGAGGAGCTGCGGGCGGAGGACGAGGCGGCCGAGAAGCGCGACGACAAGCGGGAGATCCGCATTCCCCCGGGCCCCCGCCTCGGGGACCTGGTCATCGAGGCGAAGGGGCTGCGCAAGGGCTACGGCGACCGGCTCCTCATGGACGACGTGAACTTCATGCTTCCGCGGGGCGGCATCGTGGGCGTCATCGGCCCCAACGGGGCGGGGAAGACGACTCTGTTCCGCATGATCGTTGGCGCCGAGAAGCCGGACGCCGGAGAGCTGAGGGTGGGGGAGACGGTGGCCCTCTCCTACGTCGACCAGTCCCGCGAGAGCCTCATCGGCGAGCGCTCGGTCTGGGAGGAGATCTCCGACGGGGGCAGGGACCTGGTCATGGTGGGCAAGCGCGAGATGAACTCCCGCGCCTACTCCGCGTCCTTCGGCTTCCGCGGTCCCGACCAGCAGAAGAAGGTGAGGGACCTCTCGGGCGGGGAGCGCAACCGGCTCCACCTCGCCACCCTGCTCAAGAGTGGAGGCAACCTGCTCCTTCTCGACGAGCCCACGAACGACCTCGACGTCGACACCCTGCGGGCCCTCGAGGAGGCGCTCCTGAGCTTCTCCGGCTGCGCAGTGGTCATCAGCCACGACCGCTGGTTCCTCGACCGCATCGCCACCCACATCCTCGCCTTCGAAGGGGACAGCCGGGTGGCGTGGTTCGAGGGGAACTACCAGGACTACGAGGCGGACCGGAAGCGCCGGCTGGGAGCCGAGGCCGACCAGCCCCACCGGATCAAGTACCGCAAGCTGAAGACCTGAGATGGGCCTCGGCGGGATCGCCGGCGGCTTGCGGGGCTGAGCGACTCGACGGGTTTCGGGTACAGTGAACCCGGCGTCCCTCAACAGCTGAGCACGGACCACGCCTGCCGAGGCGAAGCACGGTCGCGGGGACCGGATGGAAAGGGAGAACGGAGAGAGATGAAGCGTCGATCACTTGGAATTGTCGTGGCCGTCTTCACGATGGCCACCGCGTCGGCGGTGGCCCAGGACACCTGCCCGTGCCCGGAGGAGCCGAAACCGGGCTGGCGCACGAGTATCGGCTTCGGCTTCGCCTACACCAGCGGCAACACCGACACCCAGAACCTCAATCTCAGCTTCGACGTGATCCACGACCCGAAGACGAAGAACGTCTTCAAGGCGAGTGGGCTGTGGATTCGCAACAGGTCGGACGGCGAGCTGAGCGCCGACCGCGCCGCATTCACCGTGCGCGACGAGTACACCTTCTCGGGCCGCACCTTCGCCTTCGTCGAGCTGAGCTACCAGCAGGACGCCTTCAAGGAGCTGGACTACCTCTGGACACCCCTCGCGGGTATCGGTCACCACCTCGTCGACTCCGACAACGTTCGCCTGACCGTGGACGGGTCGGTCGGTGGCGCCTTCGAGGGGCTGTTCGAGCAGGACTCGACCACCGATGGGACCTTCAAGATCGGCCAGAGCCTGAGGTGGCAGATCTCGAAGAACGCCAAGCTCACCCAGTCGGCCTGGGGCCTGTGGAAGTTCGCGGACACGTCGGACTCCTACTACCACTTCGACGTGTCGCTCTCGAGCGCGGTGACGAGCTGGATCGACCTCCAGCTGTCGCTGGTGGACGACTACAAGAACAAGCCCGCCTCCGCGGAGCTGGAGAAGAACGACCTCGCACTCCTGGCCAACGTGGTCCTGAAGCTGTAGGGCTGCTAGCGGGCCGTGGCCTCGTGAACGTGGTCGACGACGGCCTTCACGTTCTCGACCGGGGTGCCGGGCAGGATTCCGTGGCCGAGGTTGAAGATGTGGCCGGGACGTCCGCCCGCCCGCCGCAGGACGTCGTCCACCCTCGCGAGGAGGCGCTCGCGGGGAGCGAAGAGGAGCGTCGGGTCGAGGTTGCCCTGGATGGCGACGTCGAGGCCGGCGCGCTCCCAGCCCTCGTCGAGGGGCGTGCGCCAGTCCACGCCGACGACGGTGCCCCCGGCCTCGCGCTGGAGGCCGAGCAGGTGGCCGGTGGCGGTCCCGAAGTGGATCTGCGGGACGTCGAGCCCGTCGAGTCCCTCGAAGATGCGCGCGACGTGGGGGAGCACGAACTCCCGGTAGTCCGCCTCGTCCAGGGCCCCGATCCAGGAGTCGAAGAGCTGGACCGCCTGGGCTCCCGCTTCCACCTGGGCCCGCAGGTAGTCGGACACCACGTCGGCGAGCAGCCCCGCCAGCTGGTGCCAGGTGTCCGGCTCCCCGTACATCAGACCCTTGGTGAGCGCCAGGTTCTTCGACGAGCCGCCCTCGATGGCGTAGGTGGCCAGGGTGAAGGGGGCCCCGGCGAACCCGATCAGGGGCACCTTCAGCTCGCGCCGAAGAAGGCGGATGGCCTCCAGGACCATCCCCAGCTCCTCGCGTGGCTCGAAGCGGCGCAGCGCCTCCACGTCCGCCCGTGAGCGGATGGGCTTCTCGACGACGGGTCCTTCGCCGGACTGGAAGTCGAAGGGGAGTCCGAGAGGGGCGAGGGGGATCAGGAGGTCGCTGAACAGGATCGCAGCGTCGAAGCCCAGGGCCTTGATCGGCTGTAGCGTCACCTCGACCGCCAGCTCCGGGGTGCGGCAGAGCTCGAGGAGGGTGTGGCGCTTCCGGAGCGCCTGGTACTCGGCCATGTAGCGCCCGGCCTGGCGCATGAACCAGACCGGGGTCCGATCCACGGGCTCGCGGCGACAGGCACGAAGGAAGCGATCGTTCATCCGGCGATCATATCCCGAGCCCGGAGTCGGGACTCAGGGCAGGCGTTTGCGGGCCGCCTCCACCGCCTGCTGGAAGGTGAGGAGAGCGTCCGCATCCTCGGCGGTGAAGTTGTACGTCCGTCCACCACGCACCTTCACCCGCAGGTTCCTGCTCATGTAGTCGACCTCGAGAGGCTCCAGGGACGAGAAAGGCACGGTGAAGCCGTCCTTCTCGTGATCCGTCTCGTATTGCAGTCCCTGCGGTGTCGCCCGGAGCTGTCCCTGGCAGGACCCGATGCCGTGCTTGTGCTTGACCGCCAGCGACTCGTCGAGGCGGACCTCCTTGAAGCGCACCTGGATCTCGTTCTCCCCGGGGCCGATGCTGATCTCCTCAGCGTAGCCCTCGAAGCCCTCGGCGGAGACGTTGAGGCGGTGCGGGCCCGGGACCACGGCGGGGATCACCAGGGGGGCTTCACCCACGAACTTGCGGTCCAGGAACACCTGGGCCCCGGGGACGTCGGCGCTGACCGAGAGCCGCGGGGACACGGCGGCAAGCCGGGCCTCGATCGCGAGGGTCTTTCCCGGGACGACGTGGACCTCCAGCGCGAAGGCCTGGAATCCTTCCTTCTCGACGCGGACACGGTGGGAGCCGGCCTCCAGGTCGACCTGCTGGGGCGCCGGCCCGACCTCCCGTTCGTCCACGAACACGGTGGCACCGTCCACCCCGGCGTTGATCTCGACGACCCCGGTGGGCGCTGCCGTCGAGGGCCTGGCAGTGGGCGTGGGGGTGGCCCGGGAAGTGGGGCGGGTGGAGGACGCCGCCGGCGCCGGGGCCTCTCGCGTGAAGTACCAGTAGCCGACTCCCGCCAGGGCCAGGGTGGCCACGACCAGGATCACCAGCCCGGTCCGGCCCCGGCCCTCGGGCTCCTTTTCCCCGCTCGAAAGTACCACTCCCACGCTCCTTCCGTGTCTGTCGGAACGTCGTCCGACTCCCCGAGTCTGACAGAGGGGAGCCAGCGGTCATAATCGACAGACGGCCACTCGCCGAGGCGGCGGGGGCCTCGAGGAGTGGAGGTCCGTCCATTTGAGGCGTGCGTTGATCCGCGGGTTGATTCCACTGGTGGCAGCGGTCGGTCTGGCCTGCGCGGGGACGCCAGACGACCCGATCGAGGAGTTGCGGATGGACCTCGAGGCCGCGGCGGAGTCCCGCGACGCCGATCGATTCGGTGAGCGCCTGTCCGAGAGCTTCCGCGGGCCCCGCGAGCTGCCCCGGGCCGAGGCCCTGGCCACCCTGAGGCGCTACTTCGCCGCCTACGAGTCCGTGGATCTCGAGGTCTTGGGGATCGAGGTCGATCGTGACGGGACCCGCGCCCAGGTCCGATGTGTGGTGGAGTTCGTGGGTCGCGCGCGCCAGCTCGGCGGCCTGAAGGGGCTGTTGCCCCCCGCCGCGGTCTACCGCTTCGAGCTGGGCGTGGCGGAGGAGGCCGGGGTGTGGCGGGTGCAGCGCGCGACCTGGGAGCCGGTCGCGCCCGGGACGGGACACGATTAGAGCGGCATTCGACAAAGTTTTGAATATATTACGAAACAGAGCGCCGTCCGCTTCCGTAGACGAATCCGAAGACATTCCCATGGTCCGCCTTCTTGCCGTACTCGTCGTCCTCCTGGTCGCCGCCGACCCCGTCTCGGCGCGGCCGAACGACCCGGGGGGCGACCCCCCCGGGGAGCCGGAAGAGGTGCTGGTGGAAGGGCGGGTCATCGATGCCTTGACCGTCACCCCCATTGCCAGCGCCCGGGTGGAAGCGGCCGGCCAGCGGGTGGGGACGGACGGGGACGGGCGCTTCGTGCTGTCGCTGCCTGCGGGGGAGTGGACGATCGGGGTGGAGGCCGAGGGGTACGCGCCCGACTCGACGGTGACCAGGGTGATCCCCGGCGAGGCGCCCCCGAGCTTCGAGTTCGCCCTGCTGGACCGCACGCGGTTCACCGACGAGGTCGAGGTGACCGCCCAGAGCAGCCTCGCGGGACAGAGAGCTCCGGCGGAGCTCCCCGTCCGCCCGGTCGAGGTCCAGATGGTGGCGGGGGCCGCCGACAACGTCTTTCGGACCCTGCACACCCTCCCCGGCATCTCGGTCACCACCGAGTTCGACAGCCGCATGTCGGTACGGGGAGGCGGGCCCGACCAGAACCTCACGGTGATGGACGGCGTCGAGGTCCACAACCCCTACCGCCTCTTCGGACTCACGAGCGCTTTCAACCCGGAGACGGTCAGCGACTTCGAGCTCTTCGCGGGAGCGTTCAGCGCGAAGCACGGTGACCGACTCTCGTCCCTGCTCGTGGTGGCCAACCGCCCGGGTGGGGCCCGGGAGGGCCTCCACGGCTCCGGGACCCTGAGCATCACCGACGCCAACGTGCTATTTGAGGGTGGGCTCCCGGGGCCGGCTTCGGGGACGTGGCTCGTCACCGCGCGCCGCACCTACTACGACCTCGTGGCGGACCGGATCGTCGACGAGGACCTGCCGTCCTTCGGCGACGTCCAGGCCCGCGCGGACTGGAAGCTGGGGCGCGGCCAGCGGCTCACCGTGTTCGGCCTGCTCAGCCGGGAGTCCACCGACGCAAGCTTCGAAGACGAGGCCGAGGGCGACGAAGGCGCAATCGTCACCGATGCCCGCAACGACCTGGTCGCGGCGACCTTCAATACCACCCTGGGGCGGAGCGGGACGGCCCGTACCGTCCTGTCCTACTACGTCAACGAGGACGTCGTCGACTTCGACGCCCGGTTCCGCAGCGAGCAGCGGCGCTCGAACAACCCCGCCGACGACATCGCCTCTCGGTACTCCAACGTCCTCTTCGACATCGCCTCTGCGGTCCGGGACCTCGCCCTGCGGCAGGACGTGGGCTTGACCCTCGGTGGTCATTTCCTGGAGACGGGCTTCGAAGTCCACCGACTCGAGACGACCCAGCGCTGGCTGATTCCCGGTGACCGGAACCCCAACGCGGCCAACGGCTCCAGCGTCCAGGGGGGGGCGGGGCTGCCCGACGAGCTGGACTCCGTAGTGACCTCGACGCGCCTCGGGGCCTGGGTCCAGGACCGTCTTCGCGCCGGCTCTCGCCTGACCCTCGAGGGAGGGCTCCGACTGGACTGGAGCGGGGCGATCCGTCGCACCTCGCTCTCCCCGCGGCTGGGAGCCACGTTCTGGATCGACGATGCCACGCGCCTCCGGGCCGGGGGAGGCCTCTTCACCCAGAGCCCGGGCTACGAGAAGCTCGTCCAGGCCGACTACTTCGTCGATCTCTCCTCCGACGGGCCCCTCGACCTGCTCTACGAGCGGGCGTGGCACGCGGTCCTGGGGATCGAGCGGGACATCGTCCCCGGCCTGACCGCCCGGGTCGAAGGCTACTGGAAGAGCTACGACGACCTCGTCATCGGCCGTCTCGAGACCGAGGAGGAGCGTCGCGAGCGGGTTGGCCGCTACGACTTCCCTCCCGAGCTCGAGTGGAGCGTCCCGACTGCCCCCACCGTCACCAGCTTTCCGGTGAACGACGGGCGGGGGGAGTCGTGGGGGTTCGATGTCTTCCTTCAGAAGCAACCCGGTCCCGGGACGCATCTGTCGGGCTGGGCCTCCTACACCTACGGTCGAGCCCGGCGGACTCAGTACGCCGTCGACATGCCGTTCGACTACGACCGTCGTCACGCCCTGAGTCTGGTGGGGGTCTGGAGGATCAGCGACAAGTTCCAGCTCGCCGGGACGCTCCGGGCCTTCTCCGGCTTTCCGCGCACGCCGGTGGTGGGCCTCCGTGTCTCGGCCGACGAGACCGAGGAGGGTCGGCTCGTCCCCGCCCTCGACGCCGAAGGCGGGTACGTCTACGAGACCGACCTCGGGGACGTGTCCAACCTCAACTCCTCTCGGCTTCCCGACTACGCTCGCCTCGACCTGCGTCTCAACTGGCTGCCCCGCGGTGCGAGCGGCCGCTGGCTCATCTACCTGGACGTCATCAACGTGACCAACCGCAGGAACGCAGCCCAGATCGAGCCCCGCCTCGAGTACGACCCGACGGGCAACATGCCGCTTCTCGTGGAGAATCCAGGCGGACGCATTCCGCTCCTTCCGTCGGTCGGGGTTCGGTTCCGGTTCTGACCCCGGCGTCCCTTGACCGCGCCGCCGCCGCCAACCCTACAATGCCCGGGTACCCCCGCCCCTGCGGCCTCGGGTGCGCGCGAGTCGCCCCATGGACCCACAGAGCCCGCCCCCGTTCGCGCCCCTCGGCGCCGCCCACCTCGGCGCCCTCGTGCTCACCGGGGTGGCCGGGGGCGTCCTGGCCGCCCTGGTGCGGACCCGTCCGAGGACAGGCCGGCTCGTGCGCGTGGCCCTCTTCGCCGGGATCTCCCTCCTGCTGGCATTCGAGCTGGGCATCGCTGCTCGCCAGGGATGGCTGACCTGGCGGACGCTGCTTCCCCTCCATCTGTGTGACGCCGCCATGGTCCTGGCCCTCGTCTCCCTCCTGCGGCCTCGCCGCGGCCTGGTCGAGATACTCTACTTCTGGGCGGCCGCGGGCTCCGGGCTCGCCATGCTCACCCCGGACCTTCCGTGGGGGTTCCCTCGCTGGGAGTTCGTCGTCTTCTTCGGCCTCCACGGGCTGGTCCTGGTCGCCGCCGTCGTGCTGGTCTTCGGCCTCGGCCTTCGCCCCCGCCGCGGGGCGCCCGGGCGTGCCTTCCTCGCCACCCTCGCGCTCGCGGTGGTGGCGGGGGCGGTGGACGTCCTCCTCGGGATGAACTTCATGTTTCTGCGCGGGAAGCCCACGACACCCACGCTCCTCGACCACATGGGCCCGTGGCCGGCGTACGTCGTCGTGGCCGCGGCGGTGGCCTTCGCCCTGTTCCACCTCCTGGCCCTTCCGTTTCATCGGGAGTGGCGGGTGGCCGAGGGGGGCTGAGCAGACTCGCTCGCCCCGGGCTCCGCCCTTTGAGCGAGAATGCCCTGATGCAACTCGCGGTCACCGGCGCCAACGGCTTCGTGGGTCGGCACGTCGTGACCCGCGCCGTCCGGTCGGGCTGGACGGTGACCGGAGTGGTCCGCTCGGAGGCGGCGGCCGGGATCGTGTCCGCGGCCGGCGGGCGCCCCGCCGAGCTCACCGCTCCCGACGTCGACGCGCTGTCCCGTGCCTTCGAAGGCGCCCGGGCGGTCGTGCACCTCGCCCAGATCGGCGCCGAGCGTGACGGGCAGACGTACGACGAGGTCAACGTGGGCCTCACCGAGCGCGTGCTGGCGGCCTGCCGGCGCTCCGGTGTCCCTCGTCTCGTCTTCTTCTCGGGTCTCGGCGTCGCCCACTACGGGATGAAGCGCCGCTGCACCAACCCCTACTTCCTCTCCAAGCTCACGGCCGAGACCGGGCTCTTCCGCAGCGGTATCGAGGGTGTCGTGTTCCGGCCCTCCTATGTCGTGGGTCCCGGAGACGCGTTCCTTCCCGCCGTGCTCGGCGCCATGGCCGCCGGGGAGGTGGAGCGGCCCGGCGACGGCTCGTACCGCATGCAGCCCATCGCCGTCGCCGACGCGGCGGCCCTGGTCCTGGCCGCCGCCGCGCACCCGGGCCACCCCTTCCCGACCGTCTTCGATCTCGTGGGTCCCGAGCCGTTGAGCTACGCCCGGCTCGTTGAGCGGGTGGCGCAGGCGGCGCGCGTCGGGGGGACGCCCGTGGCGTACGAGGTCCGCGAGATCGCCCTCGCCGAGGCTGAACGCCAGGCTCGAGCCGGGGGCTACCAGGGCATGCTCCCCGACGAGCTCGATTGCCTCCTTTGCGACGAGGTGGGGGACCCGTCGCCCCTGGTGACGCTCCTCGGTCGCCCTCTCACCCCCCTGGCCGAGGCCCTGGCCAGCGCGGTCCGGGCGGCGTGAGCCTGCTCGGCTTCATCCGGCGGGCTCGCGCCGACGTCGAGGTGGCGGTGGTCGGCGCCGGGCTACCGGCCCTCGCGGTGGCGCTGGAGCTGGCCCGCCGCGCGAAGCGCGTGAGCGTGCTCGGGTGGGCGGGCGCCGAGGAGCGGTCGGCGGGTCTGGGGCTGGTGGTGCTCGGCCCGGGGAGACCGTACCCGCGGGTCGTGAGCGCGCTGGGCCGCGACGACGCTCGAGCGGTCTGGTCCGCCGGCCGCAGCAACCTCGACCGCCTGCGGGCGTTCCTCGAGGAGACGCGGCACGACTGTGGCTACGACCCCCGGGGCTCCTTTCTCCTCGCTCGGGACCGCGAAGAGGCGGTGTCACTCGCCCGGGGCGAGGACATGCTGCGTGACGACGAGTTCCCCGGCGAGTTCCTGGATCACTACATGCTGGAGACGCACTTCGACGTGTCCGGCTTCGCCGGGGCCTACTGGGCGGCCCACGGCGGAGAGCTCGACGGCGCCCGCCTCGCGGCGACGGTGGCCACGGCCGCCCGCGCCTCCGGCGTGGCCTTCCGCCCGGCTCCGGTGCGGGCTCTCGAGTCCGGGCGGTGGGGAACCGTGATCGAGACCGACGAGGGGTCGGTCCGCGCGGCTCAGGCCGTCGTGGCCACCGACGCGGTCGCCCGCGCCCTGGTGCCGGAGCTGGGCGCGTCCCTGTGCCCGGCCGCGCCCCAGCGTCTCCGGGTCGTCGTCGAGGAAGGCGCCAGGGTGCCCACGGCGGCGCGGACCGCGGACGGGCGGCTGGCGTGGCAGGCCCGCGGCGGGAACCTGACCCTGGCCGCCACCGGGGGCGTGCGGCCGGACCACGCCCAAGCGGGAAGCTCCGAGGCCGAGCTCGTGCCCCAAGGGCTTCCCGTCGTCGCGGGCGGGGGGCGTGGGTGGGTGGAGTCCGCAGAGGTGGCCGTGGACGGGCTGCCGGTCGTGGGACGGATCGCCGGGCGCCCGCTGGCCGTCGCCTGCGGGTTCGGGGCTCTGGCCGCCAGCTTCTCCTTCGCGGCGGCAGCCTGGGTCGCCGACGCGCTCCTCACCGACCGGGACCCGACCCCCCGGGCCCTCCACGCGGGCCGGTTTGAGCCCGGGCCTGCTTGAAGTAGGCTGAGCCCCATGCGACTCGGGTTGACGGAGACGATCGACTGCGCCCACATGCTGCCTGGCCATTCGAAGTGCGGACAGCTTCACGGGCACACCTACACCGTGGAGGTGGTGGTCGAGGGCGAGATGGACGGGGGCATGGTCCTCGATTTCGCCGACCTGAGGGCCCAGATCCGCACCGTGCTCGGTCGGTACGATCACCGCCACTGGAACGACTTCCTCGACTACCCCACGGTCGAGAACATCTGCCAGCGGATCGCCACCGAGCTCGCGGAGCAGCTCGCGTTCCCGTTCACCATCCGGGTCTATGAGGGACAGGGCAAGTGGGCCGAGACCGCGGCCGCTCCCCGGAGCTGAGCCGGCGATGATTCGCATCGACGCGGCGCGGCGGCCCCCGGACCTCCAGCCGGCCATCACCCGGATGTGGGACCTGTCCGCGCAGAAGATCCTCGATCTCGAAGAGACCTGGGATCCGGCCGACGGCGCGCCGGTGTTCACCGCCCAGGGTCGCTACACGGCCCGGGGGTGGACCGACTGGACGCAGGGCTTCCAGTTCGGCTCGGCGCTGCTGCAGTTCGACGCCACCGACGAGGGGCGGTTCCTCGAGCTCGGCCGCGAGCGCACGTACTCGCGCATGGCTCCTCACGTGACCCACATGGGGGTTCACGACCACGGCTTCAACAACGTGAGCACGTGGGGCGCGCTCCGGCGCCTGGCCCGCGAGGGTCGCTACGAGCCCGAGGGTCGCGAGAGAGACCTCTGCGAGCTCGCCCTGAAGGCGAGTGGTGCGGTCCAGGCCCGGCGCTGGACGCGGCTCGCCGACGGAGGGGGGTTCATCTACTCCTTCAACGGCCCGCATTCGCTGTTCGTCGACACCGTGCGGTCGCTCCGGGCCCTCGCCCTCGCGCACCGGCTCGGGCACGTGCTTCTCGAGGAGGGGGACACGCCGGTGTCGCTGCTCGAGCGTCTCGTTCAGCACGCCCGGGCGACGGCGCGGTTCTCCGTGTACTACGGAGAGGCGCGCGACACCTGGGACGTCCGGGGGCGCGTGGCCCACGAGAGCCTCTTCGACGTCATGAACGGCAGCTACCGCTGCCCGTCGACCCAGCAGGGCTACTCTCCCTTCACCACCTGGACGCGGGGCCAGGCCTGGGCCATCCTCGGATTCGCCGAGGAGCTCGAGTTCCTCGGGACCGTCCCCGACGCCGAACTCCAGGCCTTCGGCGGCCGGGCCGAGGTCGAGGAGGTCCTCCTCGAAGCGGCGCGGGCCACGGCCGCCCACTACGTGGAAACGACGCCTCCGGACGGTGTGCCCTACTGGGACACCGGGGCGCCGGGTCTCGAGGCGGAGCGCCGCGACGGCCCCGCCGATCCCTGGGACACCCCCGAGCCCGTGGACAGCTCCGCGGCGGCCATCGCCGCCCAGGGCCTGCTGCGCCTCGGGCGCCGCCTCGAGTCGCTCGGGGTGGAGGCCGAGGGTCGCCGCCTGACCCAGGCGGGCCTGACCACCGCCCACACGCTCCTCGCCCGGCCCTATCTCAGCGAGGACCCGCGTCACCAGGGTCTCCTCCTGCACGCCGTCTACCACCGTCCCAACGGGTGGGACTTCGTGCCCCCGGACCGCCGTGGGCCCTGCGGCGAATCGTGCCAGTGGGGTGACTACCACCTGCGTGAGGTGGCGGTCCTCGTCCAGAGCCTGATCGACGAGGGTCCGTACTACACCTTCTTCGGATCGGAGGGACCAGCGTGAGGCGGGCGGCGCTGGTCACCGGCGGCACGCGGGGGATCGGCTTCGGCATCGCGCGGGCCCTGGCCGGGAAGGGCTTCGACCTGGCCCTGAACGGGGTGCGGGACGAGGGAGCGGTGGCGACCGTTCTCGGAGAACTTCGAGCCCTGGGGGGCGAGGCGCACTACATCCGGGCCGACATCGGTGACCGGTCGGACCGCGAGCGCCTCGTCTCGACCGTGCGCGAACGCCTGGGTCGCCTGCACGTCCTCGTGAACAATGCCGGCGTGGCCCCGCAGGCGCGGGCGGACATCCTCGAGGCCGGCGAGGAGAGCTTCGACCGTGTGCTGGGGGTGAACCTCAAGGGACCGTACTTCCTCACGCAGTCCGTGGCCCGGTGGATGGCCGAGCAGAAGGACGACGACGACGGGTACGCCGCCTGCGTCGTCAACGTCACGTCCATCTCCGCCACCGTGGCGTCGCCGAACCGGGGCGAGTACTGCGTCAGCAAGGCCGGCCTCGCCATGGCCAGCCAGCTCTGGGCCGTTCGCCTCGCCGCATTCGGGATCCCGGTCTACGAGGTGCGTCCGGGGATCATCGACACCGACATGACCGCCGGGGTCCGCGAGAGGTACGACGCCCTCATCAACGCGGGCCTGGTGCCCGAGCGGCGGTGGGGCACGCCCGAGGACGTGGGCCGGGCGGTCGCGGCCCTGGCCACGGGAGAGATGCCCTATGCCACCGGGGCCGTGGTGGTCGTCGACGGCGGTCTCACCCTGCCGCGCCTCTGAGGACCAGCCGGCTGCCCTGGCGGGACCGAGCCGGCCTGCGGCCGGCTGCCCTGGCCAAGGACACGAGCGCCGTGTCGGCGAATGTGTCCTTGGCGGCCCGGTGGGCGGCCGGGCTCACAGCGGCTCCGCCTCGCGCCGGATCAGCAATGCGAGGTCCCGCATGATCTCTCCGGTCCGGGGTCCCGGGCGCCCGTCGGCCACGGGCTCGCCGTCGATTCGGGCGACCGGCAGCACCTCGCGGGAGGTGCTGGTGATGAAGGCCTCCTGGAGCCGGGGCAGGTCCTGGCGCCGAACGGGGCGCCGCTCGAGATCCAGCCGGGCCCGCGCCACCTCCAGCGTCAACGCCCGGGTGATGCCGGGCAGGGCTCTCTCGTCTTCCGTCCACAGGTGTCTTTCGAGCACACCGAAGAAGTTGCTGGACAACCCCTCGAGAATCGAGCCGTCCGCGGCGAGGAGGAGGCCTTCCTCGACGCCGGGAGGCAGCTGTGCGTACGCCCCCCGGGCGGTGGGGATGAAGCGGGTGTCCTTCACCCGGGGCTGGTCCCGATGGAGGTAGAGCGTGACGCACGCGACCCCCTCCCGGTAGGCAGACGGCGGCAGCGGGACGAAGGCCTCCACCGAGGCGAACAGCCTCGGGGGGGCAAACGTCAGGCGCAGGCGCGACTCGGCGTGGCCGCCCGCCCGCAGGGCCCCGCCCACCAGGCGACGGGCCCCCGCCGGGTCCACTGCCGCCGGTCGGCCCAGCCGCGCCGCCGACTCTTCCAGTCGTCTCAGGTGCGCGTCGAAGCGCACAACGCCCCGTCCCCCGTAGGTGCGCAGCGTCGAGAAGACGCCCGCGGGCAGCCGCATGGACGCAGCGGGGAGGCTGTCGTCTTCGCCGACCAGTGTGGTCCCGTGGCCCGTCATCTCCAGGGTGAGCACCCGTTGCGCTGGCATGGCCCCGCATCTTCTCACTACTTCCTCTGATAGACTCCCTGCCCGGGGAGGTCGCCCATGCCGCGTCACTGGCCGTTCACCGTCTCTGCCATTCTCGCCCTGATCATCGTGGGGGTCGCCATGACAGCCGAAGCCGGAACCCGCATCCAGAGGAAGGCCTGGGGTACCAGCTCCGAGGGTCAGACCGTGGAGCTCTTCACCCTCACCCGCGAGGGCGCGCCCACGGTTTCGGTCACGAGCCACGGCGCGTACATCGTGTCGATCCTCGCCGCGGACCGCGAGGGCCGCGCGGCCGACGTGGTCCTCGGCTACGAGGACCTGGCGGGGTACCTCGGCGACACCGCCTACCTCGGCGCGGTGGTGGGTCGGTACGCCAACCGGATCGCCGGGGGAACGTTCAGCCTGGGCGGCCAACGCTATACCCTGGCCCGGAACAACGGACCCAATGCGCTGCACGGTGGCCCCCAGGGGTTCCAGAAGAAGCTCTGGACGGCCCGCGTCGTCAGCGGAGCCGACGGCGACACCCTCGAGCTCTCATACGTGAGTCCCGACGGCGAGGAGGGCTACCCGGGCACCCTGACCGCCACTGTCGTCTACTCCCTCACCGCCGACGGGGGCCTGCGCCTCGACTACTCCGCCACCACCGACGCCCCGACGGTCGTGAACCTGACCAACCACACCTACTTCAACCTGGCCGGCGAGGGCTCGGGAGACATCCTCGGCCACGAGATGGAGATTGAGGCCGACGCCTTCACCCCGGTGGACGACACCCTGATCCCCACCGGCGAGCTCCGTCCGGTGGAGGGCACCCCGTTCGACTTCCGGACGCCGGTGGCCATCGGCGCGCGGATCGACGACCCCGATCCCCAGCTGCAGGCGGGGGGGGGCTACGACCACAACTTCGTGGTACGAGGCGCTGCGGGTGAGCTCCGCCTCGCGGCCCGGGTGTACGAGCCCGGGAGCGGCCGGGTGCTCGAGGTGCTGGCCACGAACCCGGGTCTGCAGTTCTACAGCGGCAACTTCCTCGACGGGAGCATCACCGGCAAGTCGGGACGAGCCTACGAGAAGCGGGGCGGGCTCTGCCTCGAGACCCAGCACTTCCCGGACTCGCCGAATCAGCCCGCGTTCCCATCCGTGGTGCTCGAGCCCGGCGGCCGCTACGAGCAGACCACGGTGTTCCGCTTCAGCACCCGGTAGGGCAGCCCGGTCCTCGAAATCGCGGCCCCGACCCTCCCTGTCTGGGGAGGGTCGGCTCCTGGGCTACTGTGCGGGATCTTGCAGGGCCGGAGGGGGCTTCGCCCTTCCAGCCTTGTCAAACCTCATGTTCCACGCGCACAAGACTTGACCGACTTCCGCTCAGATCATAGGGTGAAGAGAGAGCAGGAGGAAGGGAGACCCAAGCGTGAGCAAGATCATCGGGATCGATCTCGGAACCACGAACTCCGTGGTGGCGGTGATGGAGGGCGACACCCCGCTCGTCATCACCAACCCGGAGGGGGCGCGGACGACCCCTTCGGTCGTGGCCTTCAGCAAGGAGGGCGAGCGGCTGGTGGGGCAGGTGGCCAAGCGCCAGGCGGTGACGAACCCGGAGAACACCATCTTCTCCATCAAGCGCTT
>JAJDNS010000117.1 GCA_022340585.1 Acidobacteriota bacterium | reverse complement strand
GGGGTGGAGGGGCTCCTCGAGCCCGAGACCGCGAGGAGCGGCGAGGTGGGGATGAAGTCCCGCCTCGCCGACGGACGCCTCGGCCTGGAGGTGAGCGGCTTCCTGATGGATCTCGACAACCTGGTGGTCGCGCGGGCGGCGAACGGTCTGCCGGGCCTCGAGAACGCGGGCCAGAGCCGGTTCAAGGGCGTCGAGGCGCAGGCCGCGTGGAGGGTGCGGAGCGGGCTCTCGCTGCGAGGGGCCTGGAGCTGGCACGACGCCCGCTTCCGGGACTACGTCGCGGAGTTCGACGGCGTCCCCACGCAGCTCGCCGGCCACCGGCTCGAGATGTCGCCAGGGCACATTGCGAGCGCGGGTGTCCTCTGGGCGCCCGAGCGCGGGTTCGTGGCGACACTCGCGGTCCGCTACGTGGGCGACCGCTACCTGAACAAGCGCAACACGGCCGTCGCGGACGGCTACACGACGGTCGACGCCGGCCTGGGCTGGCGCGCGGGCCGGCTCGAGGTGAGGCTGGACGGGCAGAACCTCACGGACGAGCGCCCTCCGGTGGCCGAGAGCGAGCTGGGTGACGCCCAGTACTACCTGCTGCCGGCTAGGCGCATCAGGCTCGGGGCGGCGGTGCGCTTCTGAGGACCGAACCGGCCCGTTCCCGGATGGGTCGACGGCCGAACGGCGTTAGAATCCGGCGGCAGTGAGACGCCGCGCCCTCGCCGGTATCGTGCAGCTTGTCACGTTCGTCTGCGGTGGCGTGGTGAGCCCGGCCGTTCACATGGCCTGGCACCGACCAGATCACTCCCACGGGCCGGACGGGAAGCTGTTCACCTTCCACGTGTCCGCGGCTCTCCCTGATCCGGCCCGCGAGGCGTCTCGATCCGCCGCGCCCCGGGACCACACCGCGTCACGCGCGCGCCAGGCGCGCCACCCGCACCCACACCCGCACCCCGATCCGACCGAGCCCGCGACGTCCCGGGATTCTCCGTCCCCTGCCGACACCCACCAGGGCCCCTCCGCCCGGGGCATCCCGCCCTCCCACCCGTCGCACGGGCACGGAAGCCTGGCGCACCTCGGGCTGGCTCTCCTCTCCGCACCGCCCCCGCTGGCCCTGCCGACCCCGGAGCCGGCCGGCGACCTTCCCGCGGCAGCCCACCCGCGCGTCGCGGCGCTCCACCGGCCCAGCTTCCCGCCCCCTCGTCCCCCGCCTCCCCACACCTCCTCCTGACCTGAAGAGAGGCAGCGGCGGAGCCCCGTGCGTCCGTGGTGCGCGCGTCGAACCCCTCCTTCTGCCTGCCTGAAGATCAACGGACGAGAAGCGCGCCCCGCGGCCGAGGCCCGGGTGTGGCGGGCGTCCACACGAGAGGGTCCCACACAGATGAGAGCAGCGACGAGGAAAGCGGCCGTGCGGCGAGCCGCGGCGACCTTCATTGCCTCCTGCGTCCTGTCCCTGCCGGCGACGGCACAGGACGTCGAGAGTGGCGGCGAGGATCCCGCCGCACCCGAGGAGGACGCCGGACACACCCACGAGGGCGACGAGCACCACCTCCGCTACTACGATGACATCGAGGTCTCCGTCCGGAGCGACAACCTCCTCGGCCTCGCCGGATCGGCGAACGAGGGCAGCACCGGGGGGGAGGATCTCGAGAAGAGACCCATCCTCCGGGCCGGAGAGCTGGTGGAGACGGTCCCCGGGGCGATCGCCACCCAGCACTCCGGGGGTGGCAAGGCCAACCAGTACTTCCTCCGTGGCTTCAACCTCGACCACGGCACCGACTTCGCGGTGACGGTCGGGGGCATGCCCGTGAACATGCCCACCCACGGCCACGGGCAGGGCTACGCCGACGTCAACTTCCTGATTCCCGAGCTGGTCGAGAGGGCCCACTACCGCAAGGGCCCCTACCGGGCCTCGGTGGGCGACTTCTCCTCGGCGGGCAGCGTCGACTTCGACCTGCTGGAGGCCCTGCCCCGGGGCATCGCCCATCTCACCCTCGGCAGCTTCGCCTACCGGCGGGCCCTCCTCGCCGACTCCTTCGACCTGGGCGGGGGCCACCTCACCGGGGCCCTCGAGTACTTCCACGACGACGGACCCTGGGACCGCCCCGACGACTACCAGCGGTGGAACGGGTTCCTGGGCTTCAGCCGGGGGACCGCCTTCCGGGGCTGGTCGATCCAGGCCATGGGCTCGGACGGCGACTGGCTGGCCTCGGACCAGATCCCGCGTCGGGCGGTGGAGGAAGGCCTCATCGATCGCTACGGGATTCTCGACCCGGGGCCCCGCGGGAACACCTCCCGCTACAGCCTGTCCGCCGAGTCGCACTTCGGCGGCAGCCGGTCCCTCACAAACCTCGCGGCCTTCGCCATCAAGTACGATTTCCGGCTCTTCTCGGACTTCACCTACTTCCTCGAGCACCCGCTGCAGGGAGACCAGTTCGAGCAGGCCGACGACCGGTGGATCCTGGGCGCCTCCGCGTCGCACCGCTTCCAGCACCACCTGGGGGCGGCGCACGGGGAGACCGCTTTCGGGATTCAGCTGCGGTACGACGACATCTCCAACGGCCTCTACCCCACGATCGACCTCGAGCGCGCCGGGGTCACCCGCGAGGACGAGGTCGGCCAGCTGGGGGCCGGCCTCTGGGGCGAGACCTGGGTCCGCTTCTCCGAGGTCCTTCGGCTGAACCTGGGCCTCCGCGCCGACTACTACAGTGCCGACGTCGAGGCCTACCGTCCCGTCAACTCCGGGACCGCCGACGACTGGATGCTCAACCCCCGGGTGAGCCTGGTGTACCGCCCCTGGTCGTCCACCGAGATCTCGCTCACCGCCGGAAGCGGCTTCCACTCCAACGACGCCCGCGGGGCCACCATCCGCCAAGACCCCGTCACCGGCGAGCCGGTCCGGCCCGTGGACCCGCTGGTGCGGGCGCGGGGGGTCGATCTGGGCCTGCGGACCTTCACCGTCGGCGGCTACCACGGCACCCTCACCGGCTTCTGGCTGGAGCTGGACTCGGAGCTTCTCTTCGTGGGAGACGGGGGCACCACCGAGGCCAGCCGTCCCAGCCGCCGCCTCGGGGTGGAGTGGACGAACTTCTGGCGGGTCAGCCGGGAGCTCGCCCTGGACCTGGACGCCACCTACACCCGGGCCCGGTTCACCGACGACGACCCCGCTGGCCGCGACATCCCCGGGGCCATCGTGGCCACGGTGGCGGCAGGAGTGACCGTTGACGACCTGGGGCGCTGGTTCGGGGCTCTGCGACTCCGCTACTTCTCCGGGGGTCCGCTGATCGAGGACGGCTCCGTCACCTGGGGGCCCACCGCGCTTCTGAGCGGACGCCTGGGCTTCAACGTCACCGAACGTCTGGCCGTGGTCGTGGACGGCCACAACCTGCTGGGGCGGGAGGACGACGACATCGCCTACTTCTACGCCTCACGCCTGCCGGGCGAGCCCGTGGAGGGCATCGAGGACGTGCACTTCCACCCGGTGGTCAGGCCGTCGGCACGAGTCAGCCTCGTGTGGAGGTTCTGAACAAACCCACCGGACCGTGCGGAACAGGGCCTGCATCTGCCCTTGCGCACGGCTGCGCCCGCAACGGCGTGACGGGATCTCTCGGAGTTGAGTATGGTGTCCTCGAGAACCCGGCACTACGCGACTTCGCGGGAGGTGAGCGTGAGGATCCTCTTCGGCGTCGGGCTGGCCCTCGTGGCGGCCCCTCTCTTCGGCCAGGAAGCGGAGGCCCCGGAGTTCCCGGTCGAGAGCGAGCTCGTCGTCCTGGACATGGTCGTCCGCGATGCCGAGGGCCAGCTGGTGACGGACCTCCGACCGGGAGAGGTCGAGGTCTTCGAGGACGGCCTGCCGTGTCTCATCGAGTCGTTCCGGCTCGTGAGGCCGGGGGCGCCGGCGGGGGCCGCGGGAGACACGTCGGAGGCGTCGGGAGAGGCCGCCCCCGGTCATGCCGCCGAGCAGGTCTCCCCGCGGGAGAAAGGTACGGCGGAGAGCCCCCTCCGATCCAACATCGTGATCCTCGTCTTCGACCGCCTCGGGCTGGGAGCGGCCCGCGAGGCTCGTCAGGCCGCCACCGAGTTCGCCCGGCGGGACTTCCCCGAAGACACGTGGTTCGCGGTCTACGAGATCGACGACAACGTCCGCGTCCACCAACGCTTCACGAATAATCCCCTGGCCCTTCCTGCCGCCATCGAGCAGGCCACGGTCGGCGCGGACCAGTCGCGGGATCCCGGGGCGTCGCCCGACCACGACACCCTCACGAAGGAAGCCCTCAGCGCGGCCCTCCTGGCCTCCGACGACCCCACGGGGGTGGAGGCCGTGGACCCGGTGGTGGCGGCCACCCTGCGTCAGCCGGCCGGCTACGCGGAGCGGTGGCAGCGCCAGGCCGAGGCGCGGATGGGGCGTCTCGCCGACTCCCTCGACCGGCAGAGGGTGGGGGGCAGCGCGCTCCGCGCGCTCCTCTCCGTGGCTCGGGAGCTCGAGGGGATGGAGGGTCGCAAGACGCTCCTGCTCTTCTCCGAGGGACTCCACGTCCCCGACGCCCTGACGGACCTCGTCGAGACGCTGGTGAGCGAGGCCAACCGTGCCAACCTCGCGTTGTACGCGATCGACCCGCGCGGGCTTCTCGCCGAGGGGTACTTCGACGAGACGCGCCAGGCCCTTCTCGCCGCGCGCGCCGCCTCGGAGAAGGCCCAGCGCCGCGCCGACCCGGGGACCCTCGCCGCCACCCAGGAGCGCCAGGACACCGAGCTGGAGGGCAGCGTCGACCCCACCGAGGTCCAGATGCACGACCTCGCCCTCGACTCCCTGCGGATGAACACCCAGGCCAACCTCAGGGACGTGGCCGAGGCCACCGGGGGCTTCCTCCTGGCCAACACCAACGACCTCAGCTCTGGCATCGAGCGCATCGGAGGCGACCTCCGCTCCTACTACGAGATCGGCTACACGCCGCCCGTTCCCTTCCCCGACGGGCGCTTCCGGAACATTCAGGTCCACGTGTCCCGGTCCGACGTCCAGGTGCGCACGCGCAAGGGCTACTTCGCCCGTCCGGCTTCTGAGGAGCCCACGGTGCAGCCCTGGGAGCTGGCCCTCGCCCAGGGCCTCGACCTGCCGACGCCGCCCCGGGACTTCGGCCACCGGGTCTCCGCCCAGGTCGGCGCGGCGACACCGGAGGGGAGTGAAGTCCAGCTGGACCTCCAGGTGCTCCTCCGTGGCCTCCACTTCGACTACGACAAGGCGGCGCGCCTGTATCACGCCCACTTCTCGGTCCTCGTCCTCGTCCGGGGCGCGGACGGGAGCGTCGTGAGCCGGTTGAGCCACGACTGGCCCCTCGAGGGTCCCTTGATGAACGCCCAGGGCGTCCGCAACCAGTCGGCCACCGTCAAGCGCATCCTGGCGCTTTCTCCGGGCGAGTACACGCTGGAGAGCGCTGTGGGCGACCGCCTCGGCGGGGGCCTCAGCGTGGAGCGGACCCCGCTCACCGTGGGGGGAGCCGGCGCGTCTATTCCGTCACCGTGAGGAGACGATGATGCCCTGCACTGCGATGCCGCCCGTCCACCGGCCGCGGCAAACCGCTTTCCCCGGGTAACCCACAGATATTCTTGCGTGCCCCAGGGTCGGGGTGTATACCATGGTCGCCCCCCTGGCCTGGAGGTTCTCATGCCCCGGTTCACGTTGCTTCCGGCGTTGCTTCTCCTCTCCTTGCCGTCCGCCGCTCAGGCTGGTCCGCCCAGCACGACGAAGCCGGAGACCCTGCCCGGTCTCCGGGCCGCCGCGCACATCACGCGGGACGTGTACGGCATCGCGCACATCAGGGCACGCAACAAGCACGACCTCTTCTTCCTGCAGGGCTACGTCCACGCGGAAGACCGCCTCTTCCAGATGGACGCCACGCGTCGCCAGGCCAGCGGCACCCTGGCCGAGCTGCTCGGACCGGGGGCGATCGCGAGCGACGTCAACCTGCGTACGCTGGGGATCCAACGCGCCGCGGTCCGCTCATTGCCGCTCCTGTCGGCATACGGGCGCGCGGCGGTCGAGGCCTACACCGAAGGCGTGAACCTCTACGTCCAGACTCACCCCCTGCCCCCCGAGTACGCGGCCCTCGAGATCACCCGCTTCGAGCCCTGGACGGTGCTCGACACGATGACCGTGGCCAAGTCCATCGCGTTCAGCCTGTCCTTCGGCCTCGAGGACATCGACTACACCCAGGCGCTCCTGACCTACCAGGCCACGCTGGGCGACGCAGCCGGCTGGGCGCTCTTCTCGGAAGACCTCTGGCGCGCGCAGCCGTTCGATGCCGCGTCCACGGTGCCCGACGCCTCGGTGCCCTCGCCGCGGCCCCCCAAGCCGCCCTGCCCCCCCCACGCGGCCGGCCACGGCCCGACGCCGAAGACCATCGCCCAACCGCGCGTCCTGCCCCTCGCCCGGGAGTACCTCCATCGCATCAGGGCCGACCCGGTGCTGCGGCGACATCTCGACCGCGCCAATCGTCCGGGCTCGAATCAATGGGCCATCTCCGGGAGGCACACGACGAGCGGCCGGCCCCTCTTCGCCAACGATCCCCACCTCGCCCTCGGCACGCCCTCCACCTTCTATCCGATCCACCTCACGGCGGGGGCCTTCGACGTGATGGGCAGTGGCTTTGCCGGCGTGCCGTTCGTCATCGTCGGACAGAATCGCGACATCGCCTGGGGATCGACGGTCAACCCCATGGACGTCACCGACGTGTACGCGGAGCAGCTCGTCCCCGACGCCACCTCGCCCAGCGGGTACAGCTCGCTCTACCAGGGGACCCTCGAGTGGGTCATCCCCATCCCGGAGACGTTCCGCTACAACCAGCCCGGCAACGGCATCGCCGATGACGTCGTCGTCGCGCCTCCTCGCAGCACGATCGGAGGCACGTTCATCCCGCCGGCCACGCTCGTCGTTCCGCGACGCAACCAGGGACCGATCGTGAGCCTGGACACCGGGACCGGCGCCGCGCTGAGCGTCCAGTACACGGGCTTCAGCGGGACGCGCGAGCTCGAGACCTTCCGCATCTGGGACACCGCCCGGAACCTCGACGATTTCCTGGAGGGGCTGCAGTACTTCGACACCGGCACCCAGAACACGGTGTACGTCGATCGCCGCGGCAACATCGCCTACTTCGCCAGCTCGGAGATGCCGATCCGCGAGGACCTGCAGGCGGGCACGGTGGCGGGGGCGCCGCCGTGGTTCATTCGCGAGGGCCAGGGTGGCAACGAGTGGCTGCCAGTACAGAACCCCCAGCCGGGGCAGGCCATCCCCTACGAGATCCTCCCCGACGCCGAGATGCCACACATCGTCAACCCTCCGGCGGGCTGGGTGGTAAACGCCAACAACGACCCCGCCGGCACGACGCTCGACAACAACCCGGTCAACCAGCTGCGGCCCGGAGGCGGGCTGTACTACCTGAGCCCGGGCTACGACGCGGCGCTCCGGGCCGGTCGGATCACCCGGCTGGTGCGCGACGCGCTCGCCGGAGGCGGGCGGGTCTCCTTCGCCGACATGAAGCGGTTCCAGTCGAACGTCGCCCTGCTCGACGCGGAGTACTTCGTCCCCTGGATCGTGCAGGCGCTGGAGCGCGCGCGCGCGGCGGGCGCCGAGCCTCTCCTGGCCGCACTCGCGACCCCCCCGGTGATCGAGGCCGTGGGCCGGCTGCAGGCATGGGACTTCACGACCCCGACGGGCATCCCCGAGGGGTACGACGCGGACGACGTCGCGGGTGTGCCGGGCGACGATCCGTCTCCGGCGGAGATCTCGGCGAGCGTCGCCGCCACCCTGTACTCGGTGTGGCGCGGGCAGCTCATTCGGGAGGTCGTTGACGCTCCGATCGGGCCGCTGCCGAAGCCGCCCTCCCAGCAGGCGGTGACCGCGCTGCGCCACCTGCTGGATCAGTTCCCCGTCGCGCAGGGCAGGGGCGCCTCGGGGGTGGACTTCTTCCCGCTGCCCGGGGGGGCGAGCGCCGAGGACCGGCGCGACATCGCGATCCTACAGGCGCTCTCGGACGGGCTCGACCGGCTCGGGGGCTCGGAGTTCGCCCAGGTGTTCGGGGGCTCGGCCGACCAGACGGAGTACCGGTGGGGTCTGCTGCACCGCATCACCTTCGCCCACCCTCTCGGGTCGCCGTTCAGCATCCCTCCGGCGGGCGGGGCGTTCCCTCCGCCCCTCGGCGAGGCGCCCGGCATCCCCACCGACGGAGGCTTCGGCTCCGTCGACGCCTCTCACCACAACGCGCGCGCCCAGTCGTGGAACGAGTTCACGTTCACAAACGGTCCGGTGAACCGCTTCGTGGCCCGGGCTGACCGGCGGGGTGTGCGGGCCGAGTCGGTGTGGCCGGGCGGCACGAGCGGGGTCCTCGGCAGCCCGTACTACGCCAACTTGCTGCCGCTCTGGCTGACCAACGACACCATCCCGCTCCTGTACCGGAAGTCGGACCTCGTGTCGCAGACGGCCTCGGTCATCCGGTTCGTCCCGGCGAGGGGAAGAAACTAGCCGGTCCGAACGGGTGACGTGCCCTCGACGTCGCCACGCTCGTGCTGAGGACACGATGGCCAGGGCGGAATCGTGTCCCTGGCCAGGGCACCCGGCCGCAGGCCGATTCGGTCCTCACCGAGGCGCTCTCCGTGGGCGTGGGCCCTGATCCACCAGTCTGGGAGTTTTTGCCCGCCGCAACCGGGATCTTTCCCCTCGATTCTCGGACCCCGGCGTCAACCCGTGGCCGCCACCTCAGTCCTGCTTGGGGAGCCTGGAGAGACGGTCCTCGACGGCATCCAGCTCAGCCTTCAGCCTCGAGGACTCGGCACGCAGCTCATCGACGTCGTCGCTCAGGGGCGCGGGACCGACGTCGCCGGCGTCCCACGAGCGACCGCGACCCCAGCTCCAGCCACGACCCAGACCACGGCCGCGGCCCGTCCCCCGACCCCAACCCCAGCCTCCGCCTCGACCCCAACCACGGCCTCGGACAGGGCCGCGGTCCTCCGGGCCGCCGCAGAGGCCCATGCTCCGACCGGTCCGAGGGCCCTGGCCCCTCGGTCCTGTTCTGTCTTGCGCTGGCATCTTCATGTCTCCTTTCACTTGCCTGCTCGTCTTGGACCGGATATCCACACGTGCGTCCGCGAGGCCCGTTCAAGCATCGTGCCCCTGGCACTCCTTCATGTGGCCGTAGTACGCCTCGAGAAAGCGCTCGATCCGGGACCGGGAGCCTTCGAGCTCCTCGACCCACAACTCGAGAACCTCCTGGCCCCGATCCGTGATCCGATAGGTACGACGGGGTGGCCCCTGGGTCTTCTCCTCGTCCCAGGTGGAGCTCACCCAGCCCTCCTCCTCCATCTCCCGCAGGGCTCGGTAGATCACGCTCGGATCGAGCTCACCCAGTCCGAACTCTTCGAGGCGATCGAGGAGGCTGTAGCCGTGAGCGGCTCCGAAGTGCAGTCTCATCAGCAGGACAGGGTCCAGGAACCGGCGGAGACCGTGTCCCAGCCCCCGCCCCCGCCCCCAGCCGCGTCCGCGGCGCCGCCCGGCGCCGCGCCCCATTCCGCGTCCTCTTGCCCCACCCGGCATGTCTCTCGTGCGTCCTCCTTCACTCACAAGATGGCGCAACTAGTGACAAATTGCAAGTAGAGTTTTTGCCATTAGCTGGACGGGAGCTCCCGCACGTCCCCCAACTCTCTACAGAACAAGGGCTTTGGGGGCGAAGTGCTCCCCAGGTCGGGTGGAATAGCCGGCCATCCGCTCCGGCGTTCTCGCCGGCGACGGCCAGACAGAGCGTTCCCCCCGGGGATCTCGACCGGCCTGGCAAGTGTCTTGCTCTAATCTCGTCGTGGGGTGGAGCCGATGATCGCGTGCCTCGCGTGGACGATCCTAGTCGCCGTTCCGGAAACCGTCCGGACCCGTCGTACGACCGGAGACCCGGTCGGCATGGATGAGCCGGTTCTGTCCGCGGGACCGAGCTGAGGCCGGCTCATGCGGCACGTCTTCGGACCCGTACCGTCACGACGCCTCGGGCGCTCGCTGGGGATCGATCCGGTTCCGCCGAAGACCTGCAACTGGAACTGCGTCTACTGTCAGCTCGGCCGCACCACGCCCCTCTCGAGGGAGCGTCGATCTCTTGTACCCGTGGGGACCGTTCTGGACGAGGTCGAGGCTGCCCTCCACCGCTGCCGGGACGCCGTCGACTGGGTCACCTTCGTGGGTTCCGGGGAGCCAACGCTCCACGCCGACCTGGGCCGGATGATCCGGGAGGTCCAGGCCATGGCGGTGGCGCCGGTCGCCGTGATCACCAACGGGGCGTTGCTTTCCCGCGAGGACGTTCGCAATGAGCTGGCGGCGGCCGACGCCGTGCTCCCGTCCCTGGACGCCGGGATTGAGTCGCTTCATCGCGCCATCAACCGCCCTCACCCCGGGCTGCACCTGGAATCGCACGTGGAGGGACTCGCGGCCTTCCGCAGGAGGTTCCCCGGGCAGCTCTGGGTCGAGGTGATGCTCGTCAGGGGAATGAACGACGGCGAGACGGCCCTTCAGGGCCTCGCCAGCGCCCTCCGCCGGATCGACCCCGACGAGGTGCACCTCCTCGTGCCGAGCCGCCCCCCGGCGGAGGAGTGGGTGCGGCCACCCGAAGCCGGCAGCCTCGATCGGGCTCTGCGCATCCTGGGGGCGAAGGTCCGCCTCGCCCCGCCGGGGACGGGCGACGTGGAGCTCGGCCGAGAGGTCCCCGTCGTCGACTCCCTGATCGAGGTCATCACCCGGCACCCGTTGAGCGAGACCGAGCTGCAGGATGCGCTGGCTCGAGACCTCTCGCCCCAGGGGGTGGCCCGCGCCCTGCGCCGCCTCCGCGCCGACGACCGCGCCCAGGTCGTGGAGCGTCGTGGTCGGCGCTTCTGGAGCTCGGCGGCCTACCGCTACGCCCCCTCTCGGTGACCTTGCCCGTCGGTGGCCCGCGGCGCCAGGGCACGGTGTACCTGGCACCGTCATCGCGTCACCGGCCGCCGGGTCTCACGCGGCGCGCCACCCCCGGACCATCGAGAGGAGAGCCTGGAGCAGGGCGAAGCCGCACCCGACCGCGTAGGCGTGGCGCAGGCCGGCGAGGTAGGTGCCCGCCTGGGCCGGGTCCAGCGGGCCGCCGTGAAGAAGCGACGGCGGGACCGAGGCGTAGAGGACCGCGCCGCCCGCCGCCACGCCCAGCACCATGCCCACGGTCCGAACCGTGGCGAGCAGGCTGGAGATCACGCCGAGGTGCTCTCGGGGCGCGCTGCCCATCACCGCACTGTTGTTGGGCGAGCCGAAGATCCCGGCGCCCAGCCCGAACAGCGCCAACCTCCACGCCACCTGCTCCGGCCCGGTGTCGGCGGGCAGGGTCGCCAGCAGGGCGCAGGCCAGCGCGGACACCAGGGCGCCGCACACGGCGGGCCCGACCGTGCCAATGCGGTCGGACAGGGCCCCCGCCAGCGGAGCGACGCACAGCACGGCGACGGGGAACGCGGTCATGACGAGACCCACCCGACTCGGGCTCTCCTCGAGCACCCTCTGCAGGAAGAACGGTGTGAGGAAGACCACCACGAACTGGGCCATGAAGTTGAACAGCGCGGCCAGAGCGCCGCAGGTCAGGCTCGCGCTCCGAAAGAGCTCCAGGGGCAGCAGCGGATCGGGCGAGCGCCGCTCCGCGCGGATGAAGAGCCCGGCGGAGAGGATGGCGACGGCGAGGAGGGCCACCGTGAGGGGCGTCAGGCCGTCTTCCTGCGCCTCGGTGATGAACAGCAGAAAGCTGGACAGCGCCGAGAGCGCCAGAGCGGACCCGGCCAGGTCCAGTCCGCCGGCGCGGCCACGCATGTCCGGGAGCACGCGCACGGCGAGGACGAAGGCGGCCAGGCCCACGGGAACGTTGATGAGGAACGCCGCGCGCCAGGAGACGAGATCCGTGAGGAGACCGCCGAGGCTGGGACCCACCGCCAGCCCCATGGAGATGCTGAGGGCGTAGAGCCCCAGGGCCTGGCCACGTTGGGTCGGGGGGAAGGAGCCGGTCAGGATGGCCAACGGAACGGCCATCATCATGCTGGCGGCCACGCCCTGAAGCGCCCGGAAGGCCACCAGGGCGTGGATCGTGGGGCTGGTGGCGCACAGCACGGAGGCCGCCACGAACGCGAGGAGCCCGGTGAGGAAGACCCTGCGGTAGCCGACGATGTCGCCCAGACGGCCGAAGAGCAGCACCAGGCCCGCGATGGTGAGCAGGTAGACCATGGGAACCCACTCCGCCACGGCCATGGTGGCCGAGAACGTGTGGGTGACGGTGGGGAGGATGACGTTGAGGATGCTGCCGTCGAGGGGGCCCAGGATCGAACCGACCATCACGACGGCGAGGATCTGGTACCGACGGGGGAAGGCTTCATTCATGGATGGACGCCGATCGAGTCGCTCGCCCGCGTAGCATAGCGCGGCGTGGAGCCCGCGCGGGGCCCAGGCCCATCCGACCCCCGGTGGAGGCCCTTGGCGGCCACTTCAACGAGGAGTACCCCATCGTCGTCGAGCCCGATGAGGAGACATTCACCTTCAGAAAGGAAGCACAGGTCCCTGCGGCGCGCTGACCTTGACCCCACACCAGACCGTGATGGAGAACACAGCACAGTTCACGGAGAACGGGGCTAGTATGCGGGGAAGGGTTCCGAACAAGGAGGAGGGGAAATGGACCGAAGGCTGGCCATTCTCTTCGTTGTCGCGGTCGTCGCGCTGCCGGCCTGTAGCACCGCGGCGCCCGTCCCCTACGACTGCACGGCGCCACCGGAGCTGAGCGGCGTGGTGCGGGTCAAGAACCCGATTCCCAATCGCTACATCGTCGTGCTGAAGCGCGCGCCCGGCGCGCCCCAGGAAGTCGCCAGCATCGCCGCCCGCTTCACGCAGGCCACCAACGTCGCCACCTTCAACCAGGCGCTCTCGGGCTTCTCGGCCACCATGGACGCCAACGGCGCAGCCCAGGTCGCCCGGGATCCCCAGGTGGCGTACGTCCAGGAGGAAGGCTACAAGACGATCCTTCGCCCGCAGCAGGGCGAGACCGTCGAAGCGGTCGTCCCCTGGGGCCTCGATCGCATCGATCAGCGCGACCTCCCGCTCGACCGCAAGTTCGAGCCGGGTGAGGACGGAGCTGGAGTCCACGAGTACACGATCGACACCGGCCTCGACGCGGATCACCCCGACTTCGCGGGACGGGTCGGCGAGGGCTTCTCGGTCTTCGGTGGGGAGCCCATTGACGGCCACGGCCACGGCACCCACGTGACCGGCACCGTTGCGGGGACGACCTGGGGGCTCGCCAAGGGTGCCACGATTCACGCGGTGCGCGTGCTCGACTCCGACGGCACTGGAACCGACACCGGCGTGATACGCGGCGTCGACTGGGTGACCGGCCACGTTCGAGCGAACGGATGGCCCGCCGTCGCCAACATGTCGCTGGGAGGCTCCGTGTCTCCCGCCCTGGACCAGGCGGTGTGCAACTCCATCGCCGCCGGCGTCACCTACGCGATCGCCGCCGGTAACGACAACCTGAGCGCGTGCAACTACTCGCCGTCACGGGTCAAGCAGGCCCTCACGCTCGGCGCGAGCGATCAGCGCGACAACTCCGCGAGCTTCAGCAACACCGGCGGCTGCATCGACCTCTATGGGCCGGGCGTCGACGTCGAATCGGCGGCCCGGGGCGGCGGCAGCACCGTCATGAGCGGGACCTCCATGGCCTCACCCCACGCCGCGGGCACCGCGGCCCTGTGCCTGGCGCGGCACCCGGGCCCGCCCGAGGCCGTCGCGGCCTGCGTGGTGGAAGGCGCCACACCCGACACGCTCGACGGCGTGGGCGCGGACACCCCGAACAGACTTCTCTACGCGAAGGAACCCTAGCCTGGGCGGAGACGGATGCACGGGAGACGATCCCGGATCTCGAGCTCAGGTTCCCGGAAGGAGGGGGCACGGCCATGTCGACGCGTTGGAGGAGGGCATCGAGGGGGATCTCGGCCCTCGTGATCGGAGGCCTCCTGCTCGCCGGCGCCGGAGGCCCCGGTGAGGCCGGGCAGGAGCCAAAGGAGGGCGAGCCGGCCACCCCGGATCCGCGGAGCTTTGCCGTCTATGCCCTCTCCCGCGGCGGCGGCGTCCCCCCCGAAGCGCGCCGGGCGCTGGAAGAGGTGCAGCAGCAGGTCGACGAGGATCGACGTGACGGAGCTGTCGTCCAGAGCCGTCGCACGCGCATCGGTCTCGAGGGTGAGACGAGACTGTGCGTCGAGTACGAGGACGCCGAGGCCGGAAAGAGAGCCCTCGGGCGCGCCCGCGCAACCGTTGAGGATGTCGATCTCGTGAATCTCGTCGTCGAGCCGTGCGACAAGAAGCACTCGAATCCCGAGCCAGAAGAGGAAGACGAGCCATGAAGGAGACGAACGCGTTCCTGGGCAGTGTCCCGCTGATGCTTCTCTTCGCAGTCGTGGGCTGCGGTCCGCCGCCGCCGGCGTCCGAGGGCGACCAGGGGCCGGCTCCGACCCTCGAGGAGGCCCAGGCCTTCCTCGAGGACGCGGCCAGCAGGGACCGCGCCGCCCTGGCCAACCTCAGCTTCGAGGAGTTCAAGGAGCGGGTCTATCGGGAGCCCTTCGAGGGAGGCAAGTTCATCGTCAACGGCGACACGCCCATTCTCGACGAGAAGCACCTCGAAGAGTTCTTCGAGAGCGAGGTGGCACGGGAGCCGGAGCGGCACTTGATGGAGCTCGTCGTTCACCAGGTCGGAGGCATGGACGCCGCCTGGAACCACGTCCAGAAGAAGGCTCTCACCTACTGCGTCAGCACCGGCTTCGGCGAACGCCACGCCGCTGTCCTCCAGGACATGGAGGCCGCCGCGGGCGCCTGGGAGGGCGTGGCAGACATCGACTTCATCCATCTGGAACCGGAGGACGCAGACTGCACCGCCGCCAACGAGAGCGTCGTGTTCGACGTCCGGCCAGTCGACGTGAACGGACAGTACCTGGCCCGGGCCTTCTTCCCCAACGAGCCACGGTCCGGCCGCAACGTCCTCATCGACAGGAGCTCTTTCGACCTCGACCCGTCGGGCCGGCTCCAGCTCGTCGGTATCCTGCGCCACGAGCTCGGCCACACCCTCGGCTTCCGCCACGAGCACACCCGGCCGAGCTCCGGGGCCTGCTTCGAGGACATGGACTGGCGTCCCCTGACCGACTACGACCCCTTCTCGGTCATGCACTACCCGCAGTGCAACGGGATGGGAGACTGGTCGCTCACCCTGACCGCCAGGGACCAGAGCGGAGCCGCCTGCCTCTACGGCGCGGCCCAGGGCTTCACCATCGACACGACCATCTGCGAGCCCGAGGTCCCCGGCGGAAACGGGGCCGGAGAGCCACAGACCCGGTCCTTCCTCGGCCAATCGGTGGCGCTCGACGAGGAGAAGGATCACGGGTCCTTCCCCGTGGCCCCTGGCTCGGTCTTCGAAGCCGAGATGGGAGGCGACGACGCGACCGGCGACCCGGACCTCTACGTCCGGTTCGGGCAGGAGCCGACTCGATTCGACTACGACTGCCGGCCCTACCTGGTGGGACCCGACGAGAGCTGCGCCCTCGACGTCCCCGCCGGCCAGAGCGAGGCCTTCGTCATGGTCCGCGGGTACGCCGCGGGAACCTACGATCTGAAGGTGACCCACACGCCCCCCGCGGACTGACAGGCGGCGGGAACTCAAGAGGCACACCGCCTGCGGTAACACCCGCCCCGGAAACCTTCTCCAGTGGCGTGAGGTGGGGCACAGGGAGGTCGACTTGCCGACCGTGGCTCTCGTGGGCGTGGTCGCGGTCAACACCGCCGAGCCGGAGCTGGCGGTCACCTTCCGTGACCTCCGCCTGTCGCAGCCGGACGGGAGCTAAGCCCGCCCCCCCCGCCCGCGCCTCCCCACCCCGACGGTGCACGGAGTCGGCCCGTGGTCACCTCCGACGCCGTGACGGTACAGATACCGTCCCACCCTGGGCCAATCTCCCGTAACGGCTGATTCCCGCTCATTCTCACCCCGGTAGAAGGGTGGGAATCAGATGCGCGACATCGCCCTCGGCATCGACGTCGGCTCGACCACGGTCAAGCTGGTCGTGCTGGACCCCGGCGGTGAGATCCTCGCCCACCGCTACGTGAGGGCCAACGGGCAGCCCCGGGAGACCCTCCTCGAGACCAGTCGACTTCTCGACCGGCAGTTCGCAGGGGCGCGGATCCTCGCCGTCGGTCTCACCGGGTCGGGTGGTCGTGCGGTGGCGAGCCTCGTCGGCGGGATTCACAACAACGAGCTCGTCACCCAGACGCGGGCGGTGGGCGTCCTCCACCCCGAGGCGCGGACGGTCATCGAGATCGGCGGGCAGGACTCCAAGTTCCTCTCGGTGGAGTGGGACGAGGCCTCCGGCCAGATGGCGCTCGGCGACTTCGCCATGAACGCGCTGTGCGCCGCGGGCACAGGCTCGTTCCTCGACCAGCAGGCCGAGCGCCTCGGCATCCGCATCGACGGGGAGTTCGCCCGTCTGGCCCTCGCCTCCCGCCACTCGGCCCGCGTGGCCGGCCGCTGCACCGTCTTCGCCAAGTCCGACATGATCCACCTGCAGCAGGAGGGCGTTCTCCTCGCCGACATCCTCGCCGGGCTCTGTCAGGCCCTCGCCCGCAACTTCCGCAGCGTCATCGGCAAGGGGAAGCGCTTCACGCCCCCGATCCTCTTCCAGGGCGGGGTGGCCCGCAATGCCGCCGTCGCGAAGGCCTTCGAGGACGTCCTCTCCCTGAAGCCGGGCGAGCTCGTCGTTCCGGAGCACTGCGACCTCATGGCGGCGATCGGGGCGGCGCACGTGGCCCTGGACGAACGCCACCAGGGACGCGCCCACCCGTTCCACGGCTTCGGCCCGCTGGAAGCCGCGGTGCGAGCCGGAGGCAACGGGGAGAAGAGCCTCCAACCCCTCGCGTCGCCGCCCCGCGAGGCGACGTGCTTCTACTCCTTCCCGGCACCTGACGGTGAGCCCACCGCCGTCTACCTGGGGGTGGATGTCGGCTCCATCAGCACCAACCTCGTCCTCCTCGACGCGCGGGATCGGGTCGTCGCCCGTCGCTACCTGCTCACCGCCGGCAAGCCCCTGGACGCCGTCCGCGAGGGCCTCCGGCAGATCGGCGGAGAGATCGGCGCTCGTCTCGAGGTTGTCGGTGTGGGCACGACCGGGTCCGCGCGGCACCTGGTCGGCCAGTACGTGGGGGCCGACGTGGTGCGCAACGAGATCACCGCCCAGGCCCGGGCGGCGGTGGCCATCGACCCCGCCGTGGACACCGTGTTCGAGATCGGGGGGCAGGACAGCAAGTTCATCCGCATCGACCAGGGCGTCGTGGTGAACTTCGCGATGAACAACGCCTGCGCCGCCGGGACCGGCTCCTTCCTCGAGGAGCAGGCCGAGCGGCTGGACCTCTCCATCCGCGACGATTTCGCGAAGCTCGCCCTCCAGGCACCGGCCCCGTCGTGCCTGGGCGAGCGCTGCACGGTCTTCATGGAGTCGGACCTCGTCCACCACCAGCAGCGCGGCGCCTCGGTCGAGAACCTCACCGCTGGTCTCGCCTACTCCATCGTCCACAACTACCTGAACCGCGTCGTGGGCTCACGGACGGTGGGGAGCCGGATCCTGTTCCTGGGTGGTGTGGCCCACAACGCCGCAGTCGCCTCCGCCTTCGAAGCGGTGCTCGGCCGCCCCGTTCGCGTGCCCCCGCACCACGACGTGACCGGCGCCATCGGCGCCGCCCTCCTCGCCCGCGAGGAGAGAGCCTCCGGCTCCGCGCACGGGACCCGCTTCCGCGGCTTCGAGTCCGCCCGGAGACGGTACGAGTCCCAGAGCCTCGTCTGCCGGGCCTGCCCCAACCTGTGCGAGGTCAAGCAAGGGACCTCCTCCCCCGGCCGTGCGCAGGTACTTCACCGAGGGCGACGCGGGAAGCCAACGGATCGTCCAGAACGGCCCCCAGGTGAGGGCCCCCTGACAGAGTCGGCCGGCACTTCGCGAAGGCTGAAGGGAGCACGCGAGGGCGCCCGCCCCGCGCCACTCGCGGGCAGGATCGTCAGGGCTGGCTGAACACGGCGTCGGGCACCGACGACGGCACGTCCAGCACCGGGAAGTAGATGCGCGTCCCGTCGTTGGGGTTCACGCGATCGTCGGCGAGCTGGATCGCCCCGTAGGTCTTCCAGCCGCTCCAGTTCCAGGGCACGGGAGGGGTGTCGGCCCCCTTCAGGACGAACTCCCAGCGGTCGACGAGCCCCGTCTTCTTGTTGACGAATACCCAGTACTTGTCCTTCGGTGTCAGTCCCACGTCTTCGAAGGTCAGGAGCACCTTCTCCCAGGTCCCGCTCTGCCCCGCTTCGATGCCGGCGTAGGTCAGCACCACGCCGTCGTCGCGCATCTTGTAGGGCATGAGGAGCCAGTAGGTGTCGTTCGTCCACCAGGCGAAGCCGGACTCGAGGAGTCCGTCAAGGGCTTCGCCGGAGGCGGGTTCGCCTCCCACCCAGGCCTTCCCCTCCTTCGTGCTGAGGTTCATGAGGACTACGACCGGCCGACCCTCCTCGTCGGTCGCCTCCACCCGATAGCGCCCGGTGCGACGGTCCCAGGTGTGGGCGCGACGCGCCAGCGTCTTCCCCTCGCGGTCGACGGCGAAGTCGAACCGGAGGTACCGGGTGGCCTGCCAGGCCTCCTGGCCGCCGAGGGTCTCCATGACGCGGTCGGCCACCGCAATCGCCTTCGCGTCGGATTCGGAGGACTCCGCGGAGGCACGAGGGCCGGTCAGTCCGTAGCCGAGGAGAAGGACGAGGGCGGCAAGGGCCGCACCCGAGGTCCACGGCCGCGGGAGCGAGCGACGGGGATCCAGGGAGTGAGCCATGACGATCCTCCTGAAGACGGCTTGCTGGGGACCAGATGCGCCTCTCGCGCTTGACGAGGGGCCTGAGAGCTGTGTCGATTGTACACCGGCGAGCGAGAGCGCCCCGGACCCGGCACCATGCTACGCTCCCACTGGAGTCTCCGTGTTCTTCCGCGAGCGGTTCGACGACCAGGAGATGCAGCGCCGCTCGCCGGCCTCCGCCGGAGACTGGTCGGCCTCGTCGACGCGCGGGATGGTGGCCACCGCTCACTACCTGGCGACGTCCGCAGGAGTGGCCATGCTGGAGAGAGGGGGCAACGCACTCGACGCGGCCGTGGCGGCGGCCTTTGCCCTGGGGGTCTGCGAGCCGGCCGGCTCGGGGATGGGGGGCATGGCCGTGCTGCTGGCCCACCACGCCGCCACCGGACGGACATCTCTCATCGACGGGGCCTGTCGGGCGCCGATGGCGGCGCACCCGCTCGAGGTCGCCCGATCGAAGCGCTACCGGGGGCACCGTGCCGTGGCTGTCCCCCGCAGCGTGGCCGCCCTGAGCCACGTCCTCGCGCGCTACGGACGCCTCGGGCGAAGGGAGGTTCTGGAGCCCGCCATCGCCCTGGCCGAGGACGGCTTCCCCACGACGGCGCTGCAACACGCTCTGGCGCAACGCTATCGGGGGTCGCTGCGCCAGAGGAGCGCCGGCGCCCTCTTCCTCGATGGCGACCACCGACCGTGGCCCCCGGGCACGCTCCTCCGTCAGCCGACCCTGGCCCGCACGCTGCGGCGGCTCGAGGCCGACGGGTTCGAAGACTTCTACCACGGCGCCATCGCCCGGGAGATCGTCGCCGACATGGAGCGCCACCAGGGGTTCGTGGGAGCCGCCGACCTCGATACGGCTTTCGAGGTCTCCGAGTCGGAGCCGATCTGGGGTTCCTTCGACGACAGCCAGGTGGCCACGGCCGGCCCCCCCGGCGGCGGCCTCACACTTCTCCAGATGCTCCACATGGCGTCTTCCCTCGCCTGGGAGGACCTGGATCTCGAGCACCCCGCGGGCGTCGGGCGGGTAGCGGCGCTCGTCGCTCGAGCACGCGCGGACCGCGTCCGTCAGCGACTCCGAACGGGGGCCGACGTTCCGGGGCGAGCGGCTGACCTCCTCGACCCCGCGAACGCCGCGCAGGCAGCGCGGGAATGCCTTGAGCCCGGGGACGAACGGCGGGACCGGCCTGGTCCGCCGGCGGCACTGGGGCCAGGCGAGACGACCCACGTGTCGGCCATGGACGGAGAGGGAAACGTGGTTTCGCTCACCCTCTCCATAGAGCGCAGCTTCGGCGCCGCGGTGGTGACGCCGGAGCTGGGCTTCGTCTACAACGGGTACCTGCGCGCCTTCAAGGTTCGCAACCGGAGCCACCCTCACTACCTGCGACCCGGCGCGCCTGCCCGCTCGAACGCGGCCCCGACCATCCTGTTCCGCAACGGGAGACCCTGGGCGGCGGTGGGGAGCACGGGCTCGGAGCGCATCTGCTCCGGCATCTTTCAGGTTCTCCTCCGCCTCCGCCGATCGGAGCCCTTCGACGCCGTTCACGGCCCGCGACTGCACGCGACACCGGAGCGCCACGTGCTGTGGGAGGAGGAGCGCTTCCCCCGGGGCTCCCGCGAAGCGCTTCTCGACCGTGGGTTCAGCGTCGAGTCGCTGGCACCCTACTCGTTCCAGCTGGGCGGACTGCAGCTCGTCACGCGCGGCGGGGCGACGTTCACCGGTGTCGGCGAGCCCCGGCGCGACGGGGCCGCCACCGGACCGAGAGAGCGGGAATAGGGAAGAGCGCCGGCGCGTAGGAGAGACATGGTGAGAGAAGCGCGTCGTCCTGCCCACGTGCTGGTTCTTCTGTCGACGGTTCTGGCGGTCGTCGCGACGGTGGGCGGCCCGGCCCGGGCGCAGCGGTCCGGCGAGGACCCGCCGGCCGGGGTGTCCGCGGATCCTCCCGCCGCCGAGTGGGCGGAGGTCGAGCGGCTCGTGAGGGAGCAGAAGTACGAGGCCGCGGTCGAGGTCGTCGGCCGGATCCGCGAGGCGGCACAGGGTCGCGGCGACGGCGAGGAGTGGGCCCGGGCCCTCGCCGAGGAGACCGCCCTCCGGATGGGGCTTCACGGATACGAGACGGCGGTGCGCTTCCTGCGCGAGCAGCCGTGGCCAGAAGACCCGCTACAGCGGGCGGCCCTGAACCTCGTCTACGCCCACTCCCTCGTCGACTACGTCCAGACCTACTCGTGGGAGATCCGGCAGCGCGAGCGGGTCGAGGCCCGGGGCGAGATCGACCTCAAGGCCTGGACCGTCGACCAGATCGCCACCGAGGCGCGGCGCGCGTTCGTGGAGGCCTGGGAGCTGCGGGAAGAGCTGGGGGAGCTGCCGGTGAGCCGGCTCTCCCTCTTCCTCGAGCCCAACACGTACCCCGCCCCCGTCCGGGGGACGCTGCGCGATGCCGTCAGCTACCTGTTCGTCGAGCTCCTGGCCGACTCGTCCCTCTGGAGCCCGGCCAAGTCCAACGACCTCTTCCGCATCGACTTCGACTCGCTGCTCGAGGGCGATCCTGACGCGTCCGCGACGCTGAAGCTCGACGACCCCGCGGTCCATCCACTCGTGGCGCTGGGGGCCGTCCTGGACGACCTCGAAGCATGGCACGCCAGCCAGGACCAGCCCGAAGCCACCCTCGAAGCGCGGCTGGAGCGGGCGCGGCGGCTCCACGGTGCCTTCACCGACACCTCGAAGCAGGCACGGATCCAGACCGACCTCGAGAAGCGTCTTCCCGTCTTCCACGGGGTGGCCTGGTGGGCGGAAGGGAAGGCGACCCTGGCCGAGCTCGTCCGGCAGACCTCGGACGACGACGCCCTCGTTCGGGCCCACGCCCTGGCCCGGGAGGGACGGCGCGCCTACCCGGAGTCACTGGGAGGACGGCACTGCCTCTCCATCCAGAAATCCATCGAGGCCCCCGACTACCAGCTCGCCAGCATGGGCCACGACAACCTGAACCGAAGGTCCATACAGGTCACTCACCGCAACCTGGCCTCTCTCCACTTCCGCGCCTACGCCGTCGACCTCGTCTCCTTCATCGAGGCCCAGCAGGATTACCGTCTCCTGCCCGCCGATCAGGAGATCGAGAAGATCGTGGCGGGCCAGACTCCCGTGGCCTCCTGGAGTGAGGAGCTGCCCGAGACCCCGGACTTCCGCTCCCACCGCACCTTCGTGACGCCCCCCATCGAACGACCCGGCCTCCACGTCATCGTGGCCTCGGCCCGGGAGGACTTCGCTCGCGGAGAGAACCGTCTCCAGGCCGTCGACCTGGTCGTGGGCGACCTGGTCCTGGTGACGCGCCAGGAAGGGGGCGGGGTCGAGGTCGCCGTCGTCTCGGGCGCCACGGGGGCGCCCGTCGCCGGGGCCGGGGTCACCCTCTACCGCGCCGACTGGCAGAAGGGCCACGAGCGCGTGGCCACCCTGACGACGCCGGCCAGCGGAGTCGTGAGCTTCCGTCACACCGAGGCCCGGCAGCGTCACAGCCACTTCGTCGTTGCCCGACGCGGGGACGACGTCGCCGTGGACGTTTCCTTCCTCCAGTTCTGGCCGGAGTCCCATCCCGGGGAGCGAACCGCGTCGCTCGTCTACACCGATCGGAGCGTGTACCGTCCCTTGCAGAGCGTCCACTTCAAGGTGCTGGTCTTCCACGGGGGCGGGGAGCAGGCCCGCTTCTCCACGAGGCCCGAGACCGCGGTGGCGGTCTCCCTGGTCGACCCCAACAACGAGACCGTCGAGACCCGAAGCCTCACCACCAACGCGTTCGGCTCGGCCTCCGGGGAGTTCACTGTTCCCTCGGGCCGCCTCCTCGGACGGTGGACGGTGCGCAGCTCCATCGACGGCGCCACCACGATCCGGGTCGAGGAGTACAAGCGACCCACCTTCGAGGCAAAGCTCCTCGAGCCGGAGAAGGCCCTCCGGCTCAACCGGGAGGCGACGCTCCGAGGAGAGGCTCGCTACTACTTCGGGCTGCCCGTGGCGGGAGGCGACGTGAGGTGGCGCGTCGTGCGGGAGCCCGTCTACCCGTGGTGGTGGGGCCTGTGGGGACGGGGAGGCCGCTCGAGCGGCACCCAGACCATCGCTGCCGGCACGGCGTCCCTCGACGCCGACGGCCAGTTCCGGTTCGCCTTCACCCCCGAGGCCGGAGAAGACGACGAGGCGGTCACCTACCGCTACGCGGTCACCGCAGACGTCACCGACGAGGGGGCAGAGACCCGGTCGGCCACGCGGGCCTTCCGTCTGGGGAGCGTGGCCGTCGAGGCCGCCCTCCGCCCACCCGCCGCGTTCCTCCGTGCGGGCGAGGCGGCCGAGGTCAGCGTGGTCCGGAGCGACCTGGACGGAGTGGGACGGGCCGGGAAGGCGTCGTGGCGTCTCGTGTCGTTGCGACAACCCCGGGAGGCGGTCCTCCCCGCCGACCAGCCACTGTCGGTCGATCCGCCTGAAGGCTACCGGACGCCGGGCGACTCCATGAGGGCTCGGTGGGATACGCAGGTCTCCCACGAGGCCGTGCTGCGCTCCTGGCCCGACGGTGAGGAGAGAGCGAGCGGAGCGCTCACCCACGACGAGCAGGGTCGCGCCACCGTCGAGCTGCCCGGGCTCGCGCCAGGGGCCTACCGCCTCCACTACGAGACCGAGGACGCCTTCGGCAGCCGCTACGAGACCGCGCGGGACCTGATCGTGGCCGCCGAGCGCACGCCGCTGGCCCTGCCCGCGGTCCTCCTGGCCGAGTCGGGGAGCGTGAAGGTGGGAGACGTGGCGCGTCTCCTCGTGCACTCCGGCCTCGCGGACCAGCCCCTGACCCTCGACATCTGGCGGGGAGGGCGCCGGGTGGATCGACGCCTGCTGAGAGGCGGCCCCTCGCTCATCGAGATCCCCATCGGCGAGGCGGACCGCGGCGGCTTCGGTGTCACCCTCACCGCCGTGCGCGACCACCAGCTTCTCAGCGCCCACCAGGCCGTGTTCGTCCCCTGGGACGACCGGGAGCTGAAGCTCTCCTTCGCCACCTTCCGCGACGAGCTGCGCCCCGGGGGTCGCGAGACGTGGCGCGTGAGCGTCGAGGGGGCCTCGGCCGAGGCCGGAGCCGCCGAGCTGCTGGCCTACATGTACGACCGGAGCCTCGACATCTTCGCACCCCACAGCCCGGCGTCGGTCCAGAGCCTGCTCCCGAACTGGACTGGGGTGGGCCAGATCCGCTCCAACCTCGGGCAGGTGGGCCCGGCCTGGTGGGAGGACCGCGGCTTCGCCTCGGTTCCCTCCGCACCGGCGCTCAACGGCGACCGGGTCAACCAGTACGCCGGCTACGGAATCGGCGGCCTGGGCCGTCGAGAGGCGTTCAAGTCGCGAGCCGTCGGTGCGGTCATGGAGGAGGGCATGGCCATGGACGTGACGGCAGAGGCCGCGCCCGCGCCCGCCTCCATGGCGCTCAACGCCGCGGTTGAGCCGAAGCGAGAGCTGGAGAAGTCGACGGCCGAGACCGTTGCGATCAGCGAACCGGCCGAGGAGCCGGCGCCCCTCCGCACCGACTTCTCCGAGACGGCGTTCTGGGAGCCCCACCTCCTCCTCGACGAGGACGGCATGGCCACCATCGAGTTCGCCGTCCCCGACAGCGTGACCTCGTGGAATGTCTGGGTCCACGCCGTGACCCGGGAACTCAAGGGAGGCTCTCTGAAGCGCGAGGTGCACACCGTCAAGGACCTCATGGTCCGGCCGTACCTCCCCCGCTTCCTCCGGGAGGGCGACGAGGCCGAGCTCAAGGTGGTCGTGAACAACGCGTCGGACGCCGACTTCGCGGGGGAGGTCGTATTGGAGATCCTCGACCCCGAGACCGAGGAGAGCCTCGCCGCCGAGTTCGGTCTGTCCGACCGGCCCCAGCCCTTCCGCGCCCCGGCCGGGGGAGGCGCCAACGTGAGCTTCACCCTCCGGGCCCCGAGTCGGGTGGGGGCAGTAGCGGTCAAGGTGACGGCCCGGGCCGGCGACCTCTCCGACGGCGAGCTGCGGCCGGTGCCTCTTCTCCCGGGCCGTCTCCACCTGGCCCAGTCGCGCTTCGTGGCCCTGAAGCCGGGAAGCCGGCGCACCCTCGCGTTTGCCGACATGGCCCGGGACGACGATCCCAGCCGCCTCGACGAACAGCTGGTGGTGACCGTGGACGGGCAGCTCTTCCTCGGCGTCCTCCAGGCCCTCCCCTACCTCGTCAACTACCCCTACGAGTGCACCGAGCAGACCCTCAACCGCTTCCTCTCCACCGGGATTCTCTCCAGCCTCTACGACCAGTACCCGGCGGTGAAGCGGTGGGCGAAGGAGCTCTCGGCCCGGGACACCCGCCTCGAGACCTGGGACGCCCCCGACCCCAACCGGAAGCTCGCCCTCGAGGAGACTCCCTGGCTGCGGGAGGCCCGGGGAGGCCGGGAGACGGATCTCCCTCTGGCCAACGCCCTCGACCCCCGCATTGCCCACGCCACCCGGGTCGCCGCCCTGGCCCGTCTCGCCCAGGCCCAGACCTCCCTCGGGGCCTTCCCCTGGTTCCCCGGGGGGCCGCCCTCGCCCTACATGACCCTCTACGTCCTCCACGGCTTCTCCAAGGGGCTGGAGTTCGGCGTGGACGTCCCGAAGGACGTGGTGGTGAAGGCCTGGAGCTACATGCACCGCCACTACGTGGACGAGTGGGCCCGGGAGTCCATGGCCCACGATTGCTGCTGGGAGTGGATCACCTTCCTCAACTACGTCCTCTCGAGCTATCCCGACGCCTCCTGGACGGGCGGGGTCTTTAGCGAGGAGGAGCGCCACGAGATGCTCGACTTCTCCTTCCGCCACTGGCGCGAGCACTCGCCCTATCTGAAGGCCTACCTCTCCCTCACCCTCGAGCGGGCGGGACGAAGCGAGGACGCGCGCCTGGTCTTCGACAGCGTCATGGACTCCGCGAAGACCGACGAGGACCTGGGCACGTACTGGGCCCCGGAGGGCCGGGCCTGGCTCTGGTACAACGACACCATCGAGACCCACGCCTTCGCCCTCCGCACCCTGGCCGAGCTGCAGCCAAAGGACGGACGGCGCGAGGGCCTCGTCCAGTGGCTGTTCCTGAACAAGAAGCTCAACCACTGGAAGTCCACCCGGGCCACCGCCGAGGTCCTGTACTCCCTGGCCTACTACCTGAGGGGTGAGGGTGCCCTGGGCGTCACCGAGACCGTGGACGTGACGGTGGGCCAGCGCGAGCCGACCCGCTTCGTCTTCGAGCCCGAGACCAGCGTCGACCGAAAGCAGCAGCTCGTCCTCGGCGGCGACGATCTGGATCCCGCCACCGACGCCACCGTCGTGGTGGAGAAGGAGGGGCCCGGCCTCGCCTTCGCCTCCGCCACCTGGCACTTCTCCACCGAGCAGATGCCCACCTCCGGCAGCGGCGATCTCCTCGCCGTCACCCGCACCTACTTCCGCCGCGTGGATCGGCCCTCGGGCCCCGCCCTCGTCCCCCTCGAGGAGGACGCCACGCTCCGCTCCGGCGACGAGGTCGAGGTCCAGCTCTCTCTCCGGGCCCGCCACGCCGCCGAGTACGTCCACCTCCGCGACCCCCGGGCCGCCGGTCTCGAGCCCGTGTCCCAGGTGTCGCAGCACAAGTGGGACCTGGGCCTCGCCTGGTACGAGGAGGTCCGGGACAGCGGCAACAACTTCTTCTTCGAGCAGCTCCCCGCCGGCGAGTACACCTTCAAGTACCGTCTCCGGGTGGCCATGGCCGGCACCTTCCGCGTCGGCCCCGCCACCGTCCAGTCCATGTACGCCCCGGAGTTCGCGGCCTACTCGGCGGGGGCGGTGCTGCAGGTCACCCCGGGCGAGTAGCCGGCCACGAGCTGTCGTCGAAAGCCAATGAAGTGTCGTTCTCGGCTAGTGAGCTGTCGTTCTGCGTCGTGCACGGATCCCGCCGCCCGCCCTCGGACCCGAGCCGGCACCTCATGGACCCAGACTGGGCGTGCGCAGGCGGAGCGTCCGCCTGCGCGACTTGCCGGCGTCTCTCCCCGAACCGGCCTCGGGCGGGACGGGGAGAGCGCCTGTCGTGTCTATCGGCCACGGGACCCCAGGAAGACGGCCCTCTGGCGTCTTCTCGACACCCTCTACGAGCGAGTGAAGGGGGCGTGGGAGGAGCGGTTCGAGCGCAAGTACGGCTACTGGCGGGGGGTGCGGTGCCGCAAGTGTCCGCAGGAGTTCCTGGTGGCCTTCTCCTGCAAGGGGCGGGGGCTGTGCCCCTCGTGCGGAGCGAAGCGGGCCGCGGAGCTTGTGGCGTTCCTCGCTGACGAGGTCGTGGAGAACGTGGGCCACGCCCAGTGGGTCTTCACGGTACCGAAGGTGCTGCGGGTGTACTTCCTCTACCACCGAGAGCCAGGAGAGTTGTCCCGGGCCGCAGCGGAGACGGCAAGAGAGCTCCTGGCCGCGGCGGCCGGCGAGGAGGAGGGCTTCCGAGCCGGAATCGTGTCCGTGGTTCAGACCTTCGGAGACCGGGCCAACTTCCACCCCCACGTGCACGCCCTGGTGAAAGGTGCTGGGGTTGCTTCGGGGCCGGGGGCTACTGAGCGAGGAGCGGATCGATCTGCTCCTGTCGCGCGCCGTACGTCTGGAACCGCCATTTCGACATCGGCCAGAAGCCCGTTCGCTGGTCGTACGGACAGAGTCAGCTCCTCGCTCTCTGGTGCCCCTCCTGCGTGCTTCCCACGCCCGAAGACTGAGACCAGTAGCGGCACTCCTCCCCGCCCCAGCAACGAGTCGGTGCAGCAGCGCGAGCCCGCAGCGCCCGCCTCAAGGGCTCGAGGGTCTCGCCTCTCCTGCGGCCCAGGCTCGAGCCTCACGCATCCGCGAGGGCCCGGGTGGGCCCACCACACACCATCGGGCAACTCGCGTTCCCCCCAGGCACGGCTCCCCTCCCACAATGCCCACTCCTCGGTCGAGCCGCTCTCGGTGTAGGGCCCGGTACTCGAGAATCCGCGGTCTCCCGGCCGCGGCGATCTTCAGACGCTCGCCACTCAGATAGTCGACGGGATAGGCGGTCCAGTAGTCTGCCAGGCCGGTCACGAAGCGTCGCCCCTCAAGGAACGCAACGAGCTCCCGGTAGTGGCTCGGGGGGGGCGACGCCAGGCAATTGCGCAGAAGCCGGGCGTGGTCGGCCACGGACAGCCCGGCCCACAGCACCAGAAGAGTGGCGACAGTCGGCCGCGCCCAGCGTGAAGGACTGATGAAGGCCAGCCCAGAGAGCCCAACCGGTAGCAGGAGGGCCAGCAAGATGTACCGGACGTATACGGGGGCATGCGAGCCACGACCGACGAGCACGTAGGCCAGG
>JAJDNS010000113.1 GCA_022340585.1 Acidobacteriota bacterium | reverse complement strand
CCGTGTGTCCCCGGCGGGGGTCAGGCGGCCGGCGCCCGACGGACCGGCAGGAGAGGGCGGAGCCAGAGCGCGGCCAGCAGGAGGAGGGCCAGGTAGCTGGGCCAGTCGCGGCTGCGACGGTGTTCGACGTAACGGTCGACGCGCAGGAGATCCGGCTCCAGGAAGGTCCCGTAGAGCGACACGCGGGCGTCGTGGTCGGGGACGGGACCGGTCACCCGGAGGCGCTCGCCGTTCCACATCTCGACGGTGCCGCCGTTGGGCCCGGCGATGAAGGACGTCCGGTCCAGGCCGACGGTCCGTCCCGGGCGCGCCGAGACCTCCCGCAGCGTCTTCACCGAATAGCTGTCCGAGGCCTCGACCCCGTCCAGGAAGGCCAGGGGCACCAGGAGGTAGGCGGTACCGAGGACCGCGGCCAGGGCCAGGCGCTTCGGCCTCAGGTCCAGGCGGATCGCCGGGGGTCGCCACCGCGCGATCTCCCACCCGACCAGAAGCGCGCCGAGCACGGTGAAGACGAGGATGAGCCGCCCCTCGCCGTTGATCAGGTCGAAGCTGGTCATCCGCCAGGAGAAGGGAGCGAGCAGGTGGACCCCGTTCCCCCACTTGATCTCGGTCGCGTCGATCAGGAGGTGGAGGAGGGCGTTCAGGCCCAGGATCCCGAAGACGAGGCGGGGGGCTACCGTCACCAGGGCGAGCGCCGCACACAGGAGGAGGGTCACCGCCAGCGAGGCCTGGGCCATGGTGTACAGCCGGAGGTCGTAGGTGTTGGCGGGCACCTCGAAGCCGACGGCCACGCGGCGCAGGATCCAGGGCAGGTCCGGGAGCAGGCAGCCGAGGAAGATCCAGCGGGCGTCGACGCGGCGCCAGATCCCGCGGCTGGCGGTTCCCTGGGCGGCGAAGTGGACGAGGGTGTTGGGCACGGCTCAGGGCATTGTAGCGGTGCCGGCCGTCCCGCGGGATCAGCCCAGGGTCAGGAAGCCGGTGTGATCGTGGAGGATCTTGAGACCCAGGGCCACCAAGACCAGCCCCGCGACCACCTCGATGCGTCCCCCGAGGCGGCGGGCGAAGGGGGCGACCAGCCGCATGGCCGCGAGCGTCGCCAGGCCAGCCACGACGCCGAAGGTCGTCACCGAGAGGGCGACAGGGGCGCCGGCGGCGGGCAGGGTGATCCCGACGGCCAGGGCGTCGATGCTCACGGCGACGGACAGGCCGACGAGGCTCCAGCCCCGGGTGAGATCGACCGAGGTCGTGCGTTCTGATGCCTGGTGGAGGCCGGACCAGATCATGCGTCCGCCGACGAGGGCCAGAAGGCCGAAGGCGACCCAGTGGTCGAAACGCTCGACGTGCACGAGCAACGCCCCGCCGAGGATGGCGCCCACGAGGGGGAAGAGGGCCTGAAACAACCCGAAGTGGAAGGCCACGCGGAAGACCTGCCGGGCCCTGCGGTAGCGCAGGGCCAGGACCGCGCCCACCGAGAACGCGTCGGCGGCGAGGGCGAGCGCCACGAGGAGGATCTGGAAGAAGTCCATCACGGCCCGGAGCGAGCGAATTGTACCTGCGGCTTCGCCGATGGAGAGCTCTTCTCCGAGCGACGTGGTGCGCCGTCCGGGGTGGGCGGCCCTGCGGTGTGGAAGAGGAGATCTCCTCGCACCGCATGGACGACCGGAACCACTGGCGGGCGGTCCGGGTTCGTGTCATGTGTCCTGTCTCCGGCCCTCCGTCGGGGTCCGGAGACGTCACCATCTCGCTGCAGCAAGGGAACTTGCTGCGCTCGGTAGTGCTGGCGCCATTCTTGCTTTGTCGAACCGGCAAGGCTCGGGCTATTCCCAGCCGGTCGCCCAAGGAGGTTTGTCCCTTGCGCCGTCTCCTCTCACTTCTCATCCTCATCCTGGCTGCCGTCGCAGTGGGCGCGAGCCCCGGCGCCGAAACCGAACTCGCCTTCAGGGTCATCGTTCACCCCGAGGTGGAGGGCACGCTGGTCGCCCGTGAGGTCTTGTCGTCGATCTTCCTGGGGGATGAGGACCGTTGGGCCGACGGCCGCCCCGTCGCCCCGGTCGACCAGTCGCTCCGGTCCCCGGTGCGCGCCGCGTTCTCCGAGCGGGTGCTCGGAGAGCCGCTGGACGGCGTCCAGGCCCTCTGGGCGCGCCGGATCAGCCAGGGCCTGCAGCCCCCGATGGTGCGAGCCTCCGACGAGGACGTGATCACCTACGTGGCGAAGACCGAAGGGGCGGTCGGGTACGTGTCGTCAGACATTGCCCTGCCCCCGACGGTGAGGATTCTCTCCATCCTCTACTAGCGGGCCGGGATCTTCGCGGTCGGTCGCGGTGAATCAGCTCGTGCGCCCGTTGGGGTCGCGAGCCACGAAGGCCGCGATCGATCCCCGCACCTGGTCGTCCGGGTCGTCGAAGCGGACGCCGAGACCTCTCTGGGAGTCACCCGACGGGCCGGCGACGACGCGGATCACCGTACAGCGAAGCTTCACCTCGGCTCGGTGGGAGATCATCGAGAGCTTGAGCACGGCGCTCTCCCCCACGGCGGCCGAGGCCCGGGTGAGGAGGAGGGCTCCGCCTTCGCTCAGGTCGCCGAGTCCGACGACGTGGGACCGCTCTCCGATCTCCAGGACCGCTCCCCTCCCGAAAGGGAGGGCGCGCCGGGTCCACTGCCGCCTCTCCGCGCCCCGGGCATCGTGCCCGTCCGGTCCCGATCCCTCGGGGGATTCAGGGCTCATCACCGCCCACGATACCAAAGAAGCACCGGGGGTCAGGTCTTGAAAGTTGCATTGAGGCCTGAAATTCAGGGGCGACGCGGCTCCGGCTCGCGGGAGAGTCCGAGCCAGGGGTACACCTCCTCGGCGCGGAGGGCGTCGGGCAGTCGGTCCACGTTCGAGACCACGAAGCCCAGGGTCGAGGTGGCCCGGGCGCTCCCATGGGTCCCCTTCATGTTGGCGAGGAACTCGAACAGCTTGCTCCCGTAGTGCCAGCCGTCGTGCAGGCTGGCGAAGACGCTCGCGGGATGCGCGGTGTGGTTGCGGGCCGCCTCCTCGACCCGGCGCCGCAGGTCCGGGTACTCGGCCTCCGGCCGGCCCAGTGGGTCGGGTCGGCCGTCCGCGGACAGGGCGGCGACCCCGTCGCCGTCACGCCAGAAGACGAAGTCCACGCCCTCGGCCCCGAGAACGGCCCGGGCCACGGCCTCTTCCTCACCACGGGAGGTGAAGGCCTGGATCGAGCCCACGAGGCCGTACCCCGGCACCACGACGTCGCCGGGGTCGTCGATGCGCTTGCGGAGACGGAAGCCCGCTTCCTTGAGGGCCGTCTCGAGGTCCACGCGCCGGCTGGGCACCGCCGAGGTCCCGTGGTCGGAGAAGAGGACCACCCGGCGGCTGCCTCCCCCGGCCGCCAGGAACCCCCGGAGCATGCGGTCGACGAGGTGAAGGTACTCCTCGAGGCCGCCCCACCCTCGCACGTGGCCGAGGGCGTCGGTCCCGCCGAAGTAGAGGACGAGCTCCTTCTCCTCGCTCGTGTGGAGGATCTCCTCGATCTTGTGGAGCTCCGCCTTCGTGATCGTCCCGGGGAAGTAGTAGATCCCCACGCCCCACAGGTGGGGTGGCTCCCAGGCAAAGACGTCGTGGAAGGGAGCCACGTTCTTGAAGCGGTTGAAGAGGCGGTCGCCGACGCCCCCCCGCATCCTGTTCTCCACGGGGTCGAAGTAGCGGTCCTCGTAGCCCAGGACCGGCGGGGTCCGGAGGATCGCGGTGTAGCCGATGTTGGTGAGGGAGGGGTAGGGCGCGATCATTCGCGCAGCCGGGAAGAACTCGTTGAAGAGACCCTCCCGTTGCACCTTCGCGAAGATCTCGTAGGGGACCGCATCGATGGCGATGGCCACCGTCCGGTCGGGGTCGGAGCCGGGCTCCGGCGCGTCGACGACCCCCACTACGCGGCCGGCCTGGTCGAGCGTCTGGATGCGGTCGATGCGCCCGTCTCCGTCGAGGTCGGTGCCACGCGTGTTGGGCGTGGGCCGAAGGCCCGTCCGGCAGCCGGCCAGGACGAAGACGAAGAGGAGAACGCACGCGCGGAGGGCTTCGCGTCCAGGAGGTGGCGGCAGCGGATGGCGCATGGGGAAGCCTCTCGACCCGATGTGGTCAGGCGTCCCCCGGTCTCTCGCGCGGCTCTCGGTAGCTCGAGGCGGGCAGGGCGAAGTACTGCAGATCACCGGCCTCGTCCTCAAGGCGGTGGAGGGCACCCCCTTCCCGGGGAAGGGCGGCGGCCAGACGCGCGGCCTCATCGAGGTACTGGCGGTAGCGCGCCCGTCGTTGATCGGCGGGCAGCGCGGTGACGGTGACCTCGCCGGAAGCCAGCGCCGCCTCGAGCGACAGCCGCTGGTCGGCGTCCCTGGCGTCTCGGTGGGCCCAAGCCCCGGTCGCGAGGTCGAAGCCGTAGAGGGGGAGGAAGCGGTGTCCCTCGCGGGCCACGAACTCCACCGCGTCGACGATGAAGTCGGCCTCGGCGTCGTCCATCGCGTAGTGGAAGCCCAGGCGGCACCAGCCGGGCTTGAGGCCCTGGCATCCGCGCTTCACCCAGGCCCGGTACCGCTCGGAGGTGGATCGGTCGATGTCGAGAAGCCGGTGGCCGTAGGGCCCGGCGCACGTGCACCCAGCCCGGGACTGGATCCCGAAGAGGTCGTTGAGAAGCGAGGTGAGGAACTTGGGGTGCAGGTAGGCCCCGCCCGGAGCCCGGATATTGAAGCTGACGATCCCCACGCGGCGGTCCGGATCGGGGTTTCCGAGGATCTCGAGCCGGGGGACCCGCCCCCAGCGCTCGAGGGCCCGCGCCGTGAGCTCGAGCTCCCGGGCGTGGATTCGCTCCACCCCCACCGACTCCTTGATGGCGAAGACCAGACCGGCCTTGAGCATCTGGAGGACACCCGGTGTCCCCGGCTGCTCCCTCTCCTCGATGTCGGAGACGAAGTCGTGGGAGTGGGACGCCACGTACTCGACGGTGCCGCCCCCGGCCACCGTGGGAGGCAGGTCCCGGGCGTAGAGGCGCTCGTGGAAGACGAGGATGCCGGGGCTCCCCGGGCCCCCGATGAACTTGTGCGGGGAGAGGAAGACCGCGTCCAGTGAGGGGTCCCCGCCGTCGGGATCCGGTCCGGGGCCCATGTCGATCCGGACATAGGGGCCGCTGGCCGCGAAGTCGAAGCAGGCGATGGCCCCGTGCCGGTGGAGCCGGCGAGCGATGTCGTGGACCGGGGAGATCATGCCGGTCACGTTGGAGGCCGCGCTGAAGGAACCGATCCGTGGTCGGCCCTGGAAGGCCGGGTCTCGGAGCAGCGCCTCGAGGTGCTCGAGGTCGATTCCCCCGTCGGAGGCCAGATTCACGGGAATGACGGTGGCCAGCCCCTCGCGCCAGGAGACCTCGTTGGAGTGGTGCTCGTAGGGGCCGACGAAGACGACCGCCTGGTGCTGATCGAGCCGCGACCGGGCGGTCGTCGCCGCCTCCGGGCCCAGTGCCTCGAAGACCCGGCGTCGCGTCACCGGGCTGAGGGCCACACCGAGAATGTGCTGTAGCCGGTCGATGGCCCCGGTGGCCCCGGTCCCGCAGGCCAGCACGTGCCCGCCGGGCCCGGCGTTCAGAGCCTCGCGTATGATCTGTCGGGCTTCGAGGAGCAGGTGGGTCATGCTCCGGCCGGTCATGTCGTCCTCGGTGTGGGTGTTGGCGTAGCAGCGCTGCAGCCCCATGAGGTAGCGCTCCACGAAGAGGAGGCAGCGTCCGCTGGCGGTGTAGTCGGCGTAGAGAAGCATCCGCTCGCCGAAGGGGGTGGTGAAGGCGGAGTCCACCCCCACGATCTCCTGGCGGAGGCGTGCGAAGTCGAGGGGAGGGATGGGCGGCACGGGCTCCGATTGTATACATCGTTCACGGGAGGGGGCGACCGTTGCGTCTGCCCTGCGGTCTCGATACGCTGTCGAGAACGACTTCTTCGAAGCACCAGCCAGCCAGGGACGGGGGTTGCTCGTGACAGCACGAGCGGAGGGGTGTGCATGAAATCGATCGTCGTGCGTTCGCCGAAGGAGCCGCTGGCTCTCGAAGACCGTGATCAGCCGGAGCCGGGACCCGGGCAGGTGCGCGTGAAGGTGCACGCGTGCGGGGTGTGTCACAGCGACAGGCTCGTGACCGAGGCCCTGTGGCCGGGCCTCCAGCTGCCGCGTGTCCCCGGCCACGAAGTCGCCGGGGTCGTCGACGAGGTGGGTGTCGGGGTGGACCAGCTGAAGCCCGGCGATCGGGTCGGGCTGGGCTGGCACGGCGGCCACGACGGGACCTGCGACGTCTGCCTGTCCGGGCGCTTCATCCACTGCCGGAACGCCCAGATCACCGGCATCTCCTACGACGGAGGGTACAGCGAGTACCTCGTGGCCCCGGCGGTGGCCCTCGCCAGGGTGCCCGAGGAGCTGAGCTTCGCGGAGGCGGCGCCGCTCCTGTGCGCCGGGGTGACCACGTTCAACGCCCTCCGCAATGCCGGGGCCCGCCCCGGCGACCTCGTCGGAGTCCACGGACTCGGCGGCCTCGGCCACCTGGGTGTCCAGTACGCCCGGGCCATGGGCTTCACGGTGGTGGCACTGTCCCGCGGAACCGACAAGAAGGAGTTCGCCGGCAAGCTCGGTGCGCACCACTACGTGGACACGACGCAGCCCGATTTCACGAGACAGCTCCAGGATCTCGGCGGGGCCCGGGTGATCCTCGCCACCGCCCCCCACGCGAAGTCGATCTCGGCCCTGGTGCCGGGGTTGGGCCTCGAGGGGTGCCTGCTGATCGTGGCCGCGGCGTTCGAGCCCATCCAGATCGGGGCCATCGACCTGCTCTCGCGGGACGCCCGCGTGCAGGGCTGGTCCTCGGGGACGGCCGCCGACTCCACCGACGCCATGGCGTTCGCGGCGAAGCACGGGGTCCGACCGATGATCGAGACCTGGCCCCTCGCCGAGGCCTCGAAGGCGGTGGGCGCCATGATGGACGGCACGGTGCGCTTCCGTGCCGTGGTCGAGACCGGCGCCGCCTGAGCCCGCTCCCCGGGCCGAGGACTTCTCGGCCCGGCCCCTCCCGCCTCGACACGCTGCGGGCTGAACCCCCTTGACAGGGCGGCCCTCGGTGCCCAATTATGAATGGGTACTCATTCATTATCATGGCCAGAAAGCGCACGCCGGGCAAGCGGGACCGAATCCTCGAGGCGGCCGTCAAAGTGTTCGCCCGTAAGGGTTACTTCGCGGCCCGGGTGGCCGACATCGCGAGCCAGGCCGGGGTGGCAGACGGGACCATCTACCTCTATTTCCGCAGCAAGGAGGACATTCTGGTCTCGCTCTTCGACGAGATCATGGCCGAGCACATCGAGAAGGGGCGCGAGGAGCTCGCCGCGGTCGAGGGGGCCGAGGCCCGGCTTCGCGTCATCGCCCAGCACCACCTCCGGCTCCTCGGTGGCAACCGGGACCTGGCCGTGGTCTTCCAGGTGGAGTTCCGCCAGTCGACGAAGTTCATGGAGCGGTTCACCGCCGGGTGGCTCCACGACTACCTGGCCGTCATCTCCGAGGTCATCGAGGAGGGCCAGAAAGACGGCACCTTGCGGCCAGACCTGCCCCGCAAGCTCGCCACCAAGGCCTTCTTCGGGGCCCTGGACGAGATGGTGACCTCCTGGATCCTGAGCGCCAAGGAGTACGACCTCGTCAGCCAGGCCATCCCCGTGGTGGAGCTGTTCCTCGGCGGGGCCGCGGCCTGGGAGCCAGAGAGCGCACGGCCGGCGCTGGCCGCGGTGGGACGTGAACGGGGGTGAACCGGAGGGTCCGAGCCCCCACGGCAAGGAGTCGATCGTGTCGACGACGCTGAACGCACACCAGACCTCAGCCCAGCCGGTTGTGGGAGAACGGGGGGGCACCGTGTTGAAGGACATCCGGAAGACCGTGGTCCTCGGGGCCGGGACGATGGGGGCGCAGGTGGCCGCGCACCTCGTCACCGCGGGGATGGACGTCGTGCTCCTCGACATCGTCCCGAAGGGGCTCGGCCAGGGAGACGACCGCAGCACCCTCGCCCGCGGGGCGGTGGCCGGCCTCAAGAAGCTGAAGCCCTCCCCGCTCCACCTCCCCGAGCACGTGGACCTCATCCGGCCCGGCAACTTCGAGGACGACTGGGCCCAGCTTGAGGACGCCGACTGGGTGTTCGAGGCGGTGATCGAGGACCTCGAGATCAAGAAGCAGCTCTTCTCGAAGGTGGCCGAAGCCGTCTCGCCCCACGCCATCGTCACCTCCAATACCTCCGGGCTCGGCATCGCGAGCATGGGCGCCCACCTGCCCGAGGGGTTTCGGAAGCGCTTCTTCGGCACTCACTTCTTCAACCCGCCGCGATACCTGAAGCTCCTCGAGACCATCCCCGGCCCCGACACCGACCTCGAGCTGATGGCGGGCGTCGAGCGGTTCCTCGACGAGGTCGTGGGCAAGGGGGTCGTCCGGTGCAAGGACACCCCCAACTTCATCGGGAACCGGATCGGGCTGTACGCGATGGCCCTGACCCTGCGCACCATGGTCGATCTCGACATGACCATCGAGGAGGTGGACACCCTCACCGGGCCCGCGACCGGACGGCCCAAGAGCGCGACCTTCCGCACCGCCGACATCGCCGGCGTCGACGTGGTGGCGAAGGTGGCCCGAAACCTCTACGACGGCGCGCCCGACGATCCCGAGCGAGAGACGTTCGTTCTCCCCGAATTCGTGGCGCAGATGCTGGAGCGGAAGTGGCTGGGCGCGAAGACCGGCAGCGGCTTCTACAGGAAGGAGGGCAAGGAGATCCGGACCCTCGACTGGAAGACGCTCGAGTACCGCGATCGAGTGAAGCCGAAGATCCCCATGGTCGACGCGGGGCGCAGCCTCGAGGACGTGGGTGAGCGCATCCAGATGATTCTCAAGGGCAAGGACACGGCCGCCGACTTCCTCTGGCGCGTCCTCTCGTCGTCCTGCCTCTACGCGGCCTCCCTCGTCCCGGAGATCTCCGACGACGTCGTCTCCGTCGATCACGCCATGGAGTGGGGCTACGCCTGGGGGCAGGGCCCCTTCCGCCTCCTCGACACCCTGGGGGTGGCCGCGGTGGTGGAGCGAGCCCGGGCCGAGGGCCACTCCATCCCCCCGCTGGTCGAAGCCCTCCTGGACTCCGGACGCACGAGCTTCTACGAGACGAAGGACGGCGAGACCACCGTCTTCGGACCAACCGGCGTCCAGCCGGCTCCGGGGCGCCCCGGCGTGATCGACCTGGCCGCGGTCAAGGAAGCGGGGGGGCTGCGGAAGAAGAACGCGGGGGCCAGCCTCGTCGACCTCGGAGACGGTTGCGGCCTCGTGGAGTTCCACTCGAAGATGAACGCCCTCGGGGCGGACGCGATCTCGCTGATCGCATCGACGGTCAAGGAGGCGCGGCAGAACTTCGATGCCCTGGTGATCGGCAACCAGGGCGATCACTTCAGCGCCGGGGCCAACCTGATGCTCGTTCTCCTCGCCGCCCAGGAGGAGGAGTGGGACGAGCTGGATCTCATGATCCGGCAGTTCCAGGGCGCCAACATGGCAATCAAGTACGCCGACGTGCCGGTGGTGGCGGCGCCCTTCGGCCTCACCCTCGGCGGTGGCTGCGAGATCTGCCTCCACAGCCACCGGGTCCGGGCCTCGGCCGAGACGTACATGGGACTCGTGGAGGTCGGGGTGGGCGTCATCCCCGCGGCCGGAGGGACGAAGGAGATGGCCTTGCGGGCCCACGACCGTTGCGCCGACGTGAAGGAGGCCGATCCCTTCCCGTTTCTCCGACGGGCCTTCGAGACCATCGGCATGGCGAAGGTGGCCACCTCGGGGGCCGAGGCCCTGAAGATGTTCCTGACCCCGGCCGACTCCCTCTCCCCCAACCCGGACCGTCTCATCCACGACGCGAAGCAGGTGGCCCTGGGGGCCGCCCGGGCCGGCCACCGGGCGGGGCGCCCACGCACCGATGTCCCCGCCCTCGGTCGCCCCGCCCTCGCCACCTTCAAGAGTGCGCTCTACAACTTCCGGGAGGGGAACCAGATCAGCGAGCACGACGCGCTGCTGGGCACGCGGGTCGCCACCATCCTGTGCGGCGGCGACCGCGCCCCCGGGGTCGCCAGCGAGCAGGACTTCCTGGACCTGGAGCGCGAGGCGTTCCTGTCGCTCCTGGGCACTCGCAAGACCCAGGAGCGCATCCAGCACATGTTGAAGACGGGCAAGCCCCTGCGGAACTGAGGTCTGTCATGCGCGAAGCAGTGATCGTGAGCAGCGTCCGAACAGCGGTGGGCAAGGCCGTGAAGGGCACCCTGCGCCAGGTCCGCCCCGACGACATGGCGGCGGCCGCCATCCAGGAGGCCCTGGCCCGGGTCCCGGCGGTGAAGCCCGAGATGGTCGAGGACGTGATCCTCGGCTGCGCCATGCCCGAGGGCGAGCAGGGGATGAACGTGGCTCGCATCTCGGCGTTCCTGGCCGGGATCCCCCACACCGCCGCGGCCATGACCGTCAACCGCTTCTGCTCGTCGGGCCTGCAGGCCATCGCCCTGGCCGCCCGCGCGGTGGAGTGTGGGGAGTGCGACGTGGCCGTCGCCGGGGGCACGGAGTCCATGAGTCTCGTCCCCATGGGCGGCCAGCGCTATTCGCCCAACCCGACGCTGGTGGACGTGCACCCCGAGGTCTACATGGGCATGGGGCTCACCGCGGAGCGACTGGCGAAGAAGTACGACATCACCCGGGAGCAGACCGACGCCTTCGCCCTGGCCTCCCACCAGAAGGCGATCGCCGCCATCGATGCCGGACGCTTCAAGGAAGAGATCGTGCCCCTGAAGGTGACGC
>JAJDNS010000112.1 GCA_022340585.1 Acidobacteriota bacterium | reverse complement strand
GCCTCCCGGCGCTTGATCAGGGCGATCTCGCTGGCCACCAGCCCCGGGTTGGGGCGGGCCACGTCGAGGAGCGAGCGGCTCGCGCTGTAGCGCTCGGAGAGCCGGTCCACCACCGCCATCTCCAGCGTGTACCGGCCCGGGGCGAGGGCAAAGGAGCGGAGGAAGATCGCGTTGCCCTGGCGGAGGGCGGCGCGCTGCTGCCGGGGAAGGAACACCGGCGAATCCTCGGCAAACTTCTCGACCACCCGCCCGGTGGGGTCCCGGAGCTGAACCAGGAACGAGAGGTGGACGCGGTCGTTCTCACCCCGCTCGTCGCCCTCGAAGGTGAGGCCGGCAAGGGGCACCTCCAGCACGAGCGTGTGCCGGATCCCCTCTGGCTCGGGGCCGAAGCGGAAGGGCGTCGCCCGCAGGGCGAAGTCGATGGGCAGGGGGTAGCGCCGCAGCGCCCGCAGCAAGTCGACCTCGTAGGCGTAGCTCGCGGTGCCCTCCCCGGGGGGCAGGGCAAAGTAGCCGCTGCGGGACTGCACCCGCACGTCCCGGCGCGAGACCTCCACGTCGATCTCGCGGAAGCTGCCGTCGTAGGCGGCGTTCGTGGGCGCGTAGACCAGCTCGTAGTAGCCCCGCATGTCACCGACCGCGCGCTCGATGGCCGGCGCGATGCGGTTGGTGTCGGCGATCAGGGTCCCGCCGGTGCCGTGGGCGAGGTCGGTGAGGGCGCCCTGGACGTCCATGCGCAGGGCTTCCTCCGCGGTGTCCAGGGCGAAGACCTCCTCCTTGGAGACGGCCCCCACCCCCCCGCGAGTCTGCTGGCGCTGGAGCGCGACCCGCGACTCCCGCAGGGTCTCTCGAGTGGCGTCCATGCGGGGCTCCACGGTGAGGCCCCGGGCATCGATGGTGTAGATGCTCACGTTGGCCCGGTTGGCCTCGCTGATGGCCTGGCGCAGGACGTGCTCCAGGGACGTGGGGACCTGCAGTCCCTCGGAGAAGTAGAGGATGGTCTTGCGCCCGGCCAGCCGCTGCTGCTGCCGCGACAGGGCCAGGAGCGAGTAGAGCGAGGCGTTTCCCTGCTGCTCCCGTTGGAGGGTCTGGGTGAAACGAAGGGCATCCACCGCCATGCGGGTGATGGCCGTCTGCTGCCCGAGCTGGGCGGCCATGGCGATCTGCTCGGGACCGGCCACCGTCCCCAGCTCGTCGAGGCGCTCCTGGGCAATCCGGTCCCTCTCCACGGCCTCGGCCAGATCGTCGGTGGCGGCGGTGTACTGGGTATTCACCGCGCCGGTGGCCTCCATCACCGCCTCGCGCACGAGCTCCCGCTCGGCGGTGAACTGCTGGACGAGGGCCAGGGACTCGCGGACCTGGAACACCGACACGAGGAGGTCGTTGCGGTCGGTGATGCTCGCCAGGGCCAGGCCCGCCTCGCGGGCGATGCGGCGCCCGTCGGGACCGAGCTGATCGAAGACGAGGGTGACGAGGTTGACGTGGCGGGCGTCGTCGTCCGGGAGCCCGGCCGCCGAGCCGGCGCCGGGCCGGGTGGCCGACCCGGCTTCCGCTTCGGTCCCTCCCTCCGACGCGGCGGAGGCGGAAGGGGTCGGGGACGCACGCAGGTGGAACGAGACGACCTCCTGCTCCACCCCGTCCTCGAAGACGCGGATCTCCTCGGGCCGGAGATCGCGAACGGTGTTGCCCCGCGCGTCCCGGACCACGACGTCGAGGACGACGACCTCGGCCCCGGCGCGGAACTCCGGAGTCTCCTCCTGGGCGAGCACAGCCGGGGGGCGGTGCTGCGACGCAGCCAGGACGAGCGTGAGGGTGCACAGGGCCCGGATCACACGCTGCACCAAGAGCGACCTCCCCCGGGGCACCCCGGCCGGCGGGCGCCCGCGGGCTCATCTAAGTTGGACACACGCCCCCTGTCAAGGTCCGGAGGGGGTGGCGGCCCGTGACTGCCTCTCGCGGCGCTTCGCTTCCAGCTCGGCGAAGGTGGCCCGCGTCCGGGCCGCGTCCTCCGTGCGCCCGGCCCGCGCGTACGCCCGGCCCAGGGCGAAGTGCATCTCGGGGCTCTCCGGGGCCAGGCGCACCGCCTCTTCGAGGTGCTGGATGCCCTCTTCGACCTCGCCCGCTTCCACGAGCACGCGGCCGAGGGCGTTCTGGGCCGCGAAGAGCTGGGGAGCCAGCTCCACCGCCTTCTCGGCCAGGGGGCGGGCCTGCTCATACTCTCCCCGCAGGATGAGCTCGAAGGCGATCTCCAGGCTCGCCATGACGTTGTCCGGCTTCACCTCGAGCTCCTTGCGGAGGGCGGCGAGGCCGCCGGCGTTCCCGCTCCGGAGCAGGAAGACCCCCTGGGCGTAGTGCACCCAGGGCTCGTCCGGCCATCTCTCGACCAGGACCTTGAAGGCCGCGCCCGCCTCTTCGCCCCGCAGGGCCAGGTCCAGGTACCCGGCTCGACCGGCAGCGGCCACGAGCTCCCGCTGGTCCTCGGGGACCTCCGAGGGCAGGAGCGCCTTCCGCAGGATGAGGAGCCCGATGGTGGCGAGGAGGCCGGGGCGGGTTTCGGGGGCGACCCGGGACAGGAGGGTGAGGGGCTCCACCGCCCGCTCGAACTGCTCCCGCTTGATGAGGGCCAGGGAGAGCTGGTACCAGGCCTCCTCCTTGAGCGGTCCCCCGAGGCCCAGGTCGAGGCCGCGCTGGATGTGCTCCACCGCCGAGATGTAGTCGGGCAGCTCCCGCTCGTTGATGCCGAGGAGCACCCAGCCCGCGGAGATCTCCGGCTTCAGCTCCGTGAAGCGCTGGAAGGCCGCGACGGCCTCGGGGAAGAGCCGTGCGTCGTAGCGCAGGGTCCCGAGGTACCACCAGCCCTCGTCCCAGTCGGGGCGGAGCTCCAGGGCCTGCGCGTAGAGGTCCAGGGCCTCGTCGACCCGGTCTCCGCTCCGGGCCTCGGTCGCCTGGCGGGCGAGGGTGTCAAAGTCCGCCGCGGGCGACGGTGGTGCAGGCGCAGGCGAGGCGAGCAGCAGCGCGGAGAAGAGGTGAGCGAGAAGCACGGCAATCCCCCCCATTATACGGCCACGGCTCGTTCGCCCGGGCCGCGTCAGCGCTCGATCGGTTTGAGGATCTCCGTCTCGGGATGGGTGAGGCTCCACATGTACCAGAAGGTGTCGAGGCCCTCGAAGCGGCCCGGTCCTTCCGGGCCACCCGCCCTGGCGGCGAACGCCCCGTGATCCGGGTCGAAACGGGCGCCGGACGGCTCGTGGGTCCAGCCGTCCTGCCCGTGGAGGAAGGATCCCTTCCGACCGTCGAAGGCCAGGGTGGAATGGTGGACCTCGGCGCCCCGCGGCCGGTAGAGAAACAGCTCGAGGTCGCGAATCCGGAAGACCGCTCCGCCCTCGAACGACGAGAAGGCCACCGCGTATCTCGTGTCGCCCACCCGGAAGGCGTAGACCGGCTCGCGGCTGGGGAGACGGTCGTCCTTCGCCTCGATTCCTCGAAAGGGAGCGTTGGAGGCGAAGTAGATGTCGTAGGGATCGTTCCGGATGTGCTCCCTCCCGTCCACGGAGAGAACCAGGGTGTCGGGATGCTCCTCCCGCCACTCCCGCCACCGCACCTTCTCCCCCACCGGCCACTGGTCGAGACGCGTCCCCTGGAGCTTGCCCTCGATGGCGTCGCCGGTGAGGATGGACCAGAGGGAATCGGTTTCCCGGTCGCGCACCACCAGGGTCGCGTTGAGGAGGCCACCGTCCGGCTCGAAGGCCAGGTCGCGTCCCTCGTAGCGGCGGCCGTAGACGGCGGCGGCGTTGGCGAGGGGACACCACACCACCGCGAAGGGCTTGTCGCCGACCCGGTCGTTGACTGTCTCGTGGTGGTTGAGGAGGTTCAGGCTGTAGGCCCGGGCCTGGCCCTCGACCACCACCCCGAAGACCCACGCGTCCTCGGGGATGTCCGCTTCGACCGCCGGCACGAACTGGGGCGTGTCGACCGCCTTGATCCGGGCCCGGGGGATGACGAAGCCCGCGTAGTAGGGGTCGGCGGTGGGGGGCGGAGCAGGCGCATCCTGGGTGGCCGCGAGAGGGGAGAGGAGCGGGATCAGGGCGAGGAGGAGGATGAGGGGGAGGGGCATGAGGGGTCTCTGAGACTCCTCTTCATACTACGTCACTCTGAGGACCGAACCGGCCTGCTGCACAGAAAAGAAGAGCGGGCGCGGCCCGGAGGCCGCGCCCGCGGGGGTTGGTGCCCCGGTGGGATTCAGCCTAGAAGGTGAACCGCACCGCGAGCTGGACGATCCGCCGTCCGAACTTGTTGTCCTCGTTGATGCGGCCGAACTCGCCGGGGTTCGTGAGAACGCCCTGGTCGAACCGCAGCGTCAGGTTGGTGCCCCCGTCCGGGTAGGCGATCGGGTGGTTGAGCACGTTGTACGCGTTGGCCCGGAGCTGCAGCTTCTTGTCGCCGCCCAGATCGATGTTCCAGAAGAGCGACATGTCCAGGTTCCAGAACGACTGGGCCTTCATGTACGGCATGTTGTAGACGCCGTTCTCGAACTGCAGCGGAGCACCGAAGCAGGCCGGGTTGACGGCAAAGCCGTCCGGGACGCCCTCCCGGGGGTCACAGGTGAGGGTCGGCTGTACCGGGACGTCCGGCGAGCCGCTGAAGCTGCGGGGGTTCCCCAGGTCGACGCCCTGGGAGTTGGTGCCCTGGATGTTGAAGTTCGTTCCCGCTCCGGAGTACGGCAGCGGAGCGCCGCTCACGTAGTTGACGATCCCGGCGAGCTGCCAGCCGCTGAGAAGTGTACCCAGGAAGCCTTCGCTGTCGGAGCCGGGCAGCAGCCAGCTGAAGCTGCCGGTGGCCACGTGCGTCCGGTCGTCCTGGCCCACCCCGTAGTTGAAGTCGCGGTAGTTGACCGTCTGCCCGTTGGTGTCCAGGAGGAACTCCGACCCGACCGCGGGACCGCGTCCGGACCGAATGCCCAGGACCTTGGCGAAGGTGTAGGCCGCCGTGAAGTTGAAGGAGCCGCGCTGCCGCGCCAGCAGGAACTGCATGGCGTGATAGTTGGAGGTCATGCTGTGGCGCGCATAGTTCAGGGCGGAGTAGCCCCGGTAGGGCCGGTAGGCGTTGTCGTCACCGTCGATGTCGTTCCACATGGCCCCGAGGGGCACCGCGTTGAGGTTGCGCACGTCGGTGTTGTCCTGGTCCAGCTGCTTGTTGCCGATGTAGCCCACCTCGACGCTCATCGACCAGGGCAGCCGCTGGTTCAGGGTGAGGCTCCAGGTCCAGGTCTTGGGCTGCGTGTCGTCCGTCGCGGCGACGACGTCACCGCCGAAGGGGACGGTGTCGCTGTCGAGGGCGTCGATCTCCCAGAGGTAGTAGTTGTTGACGTCGGTGGTCTTCACGCCTCTCGTGAAGTCGACCATGGACGCCCGGCTCTGGGCGGTGTGCCAGAGGTACATCCCGGCACCGCCACGGAGGACGGTCTCACCGGTGCCGAACACGTCATAGGCGAACCCGAGACGCGGCGAGACGTACCAGTTGGCGTCGACGCCGGCCACCGGCACGGAACCGTCGATGGCGTTCCAGTAGACACCGGGAGTGGTGCCCGTGTAGCTGGGGTCGTTGACGTCCTGCTGGTACCGGTCGGGGTAGAACGTCGCGAGACCGATGCCCTCGTTGTCCGTCCACGGCTCGAAGTACGAGACCCGGGCGCCGTAGTTCAGGGTGAGGCTCGGGCTCATCTTCCAGGAGTCCTGGGCGTAGAGCTCGAAGCGGTTCCACTTGATGTCGCGCACCGCGTTCTTGGTGGCGTCGTTGTAGGTCCCGGCCAGCCCGGTCAGGATGTCGGCGAAGGTGTTCCCGGTATTGCCGGCGCCCCAGTTGTCGCTGATGATGTTGCCGTTCGAGTTGTTGTTGCCGGGCTGGGAGTTGCGGATGCTCTCCCAGAAGACGCCGGCCTTGGCGGTGTGGGTGCCCCAGACCTTGGTCACGTTCTGGGTGATGGCCCACTGCCACTTGGTGGCGAAGAGGATGGGGTCGAATCCGCCGGGGTTGAAGTACATCGGCCCGTTGTTGCCCCAGCCGCCGGAGTCCAGCGACGGGATCTGGTCGCCGGTGAAGTCGAACACGCCCGTGTACGGGTAGCCGAGCTGCGCGCGAGAGATCTTGCTCGTGTCCTCCCACTGGTTCGGGAAGTCGATGTAGGTGAACGCGAAGATCGTCTCGCTGGTCAGGGTGGGGTCGAAGACGTGGGTCAGCGAGGCGGTGATCGAGTCCGACTGGTTCGGGGCGGTGACACCCGTGGGGTAGGGCACCTGGCGCTCACCGTTGCGCCACCACAGCCCGATGACGAAGGGCTGGGTCTCTCGCTGGTAGTTGTAGCGGACGAAGGCCTTGGTGGAGTCCGAGATGTTCCAGTCGAGCCGGGCGAGGAGCTGCCGGTTCGGCTGGTCCACGAGGAGGTTGTCCACGTAGTTGTAGCCGCCGCTCTGGGCCGGGCTGATGTTCGGCAGCGGGTACTGGTTCAGCAGGACCTGGCCCCCGGGGTCGATCAGGTTGCCCGGCACGATTCCGCCGGGGAAGTTGGGCGGCGAGTTCACGAACCCGCCGGAGCCGATGGTGTCCGCGCTGGCGGCGCTGAAGTCCCCGTTCCGCATGTCCTGGGTCGGCACCCAGGAGCGGACGTAGCCGGTGTCCAGGCGCTGCCGGTAGTACTCGAACCCGACGAAGAAGAACAGCTTGTCACGGTTCTCGTTGAAGCCCCCGATGGAGACGGGGCCGCTCAGGGTGAAGCCCGGGTACACGAACTTGTTCTTGACCCGCTCCCGCTCCACCTTGTTCCCGAACCACTCGTTGGAGTTGAGGTGGTAGTCGCGGAAGTAGAGGAAGGCGGACCCGTGGAAGTCGCGGCCGCCGGACTTGCTGACCACGGTCATGGAGTTGGGGCCCTTGGAGTACTCGGCACCGAAGCTCGAGGACAGGACCTTGAACTCCTGGATCATCTCGGTGTTGGGGTTGACCGACGTCGCGCAGTTGCAGCCCGGGTCGGCGCCGGGGGCGCCGTCGATGGTGATGTCGAGCGCGGCGGTGCGGGTGCCGTTGGCGGAGAAGTTCCCGATGGCGCTCTGGTTGTTGGAGCCCCCGCCCTGGTACTCGCCGTTGCCGTTGATGCCGATGACCTCACCGGTGAAGTTGGGCCGGTTGCTGACGCCCGCGGTCTGCGGGGTCATGCCCGGCAGGATGCGCAGAAGCTCCGCCGCCGAGGACGAGACGATGGGAATGTTCTCGATGACGTCCGAGGTCAGGGTCGTGGACCGCTCACCGCTGTTCAGCGGGGTGAGCTGGACCTCGGCGGTGACCGAGACGGTCTCGGCCATCGCTGCGACCTTCAGCGGCAGGTCGCGCAGCGAGCGGCTGTCACCGGCGTTCAGGGGAATCCCCGTGACCTCGTACGTGCTGAAGCCCTGGAGGGAGATCTGAACGGTGTAGGTGCCAGCGTTGACCGCGGAGAAGGCGAAGAAGCCGTCCGCGTTGGTGACGGAACGATACTCGGAGCGCGAGTTCTCGTTGATCAGAACGACGTCGGCGCCGGGGATGACGCCCCCGGACTCGTCGACGACCGTTCCGTTCAGCTCCGCCGTCGTGCGCTGAGCGTACGTCGTTCCCGGCATTGCGAGCAGCAACGCCAGGACCGGGATGACGAAGGCCGGCCACGTCATCCTACGGAATGGGTTAGCCGTCATTGGTACTCCTTGGTTTCTCCGGAAACGGGAGAGGTCTCGAATCTGGTCGACAGACACCGGAAGGAAGATGGCCCGACGGTGAAGAACCTCTCGCGACCGGTGAATCCATAACTTTCTGGCGAACATGTTCGCCTGGCGGAGAGACGCCAGACACAGGAATTCTAGAGGTGTGTGAAAGTCAGTCAAGAAAAAAGCAACGATGTAGACCATACGACCCACGATGTCCAAAACGCGACGAAGAATTGGACTTCAATCCAGCATTCCGTACGAGTTAAGTGACTATTCTGGAATGGCATAAACCTCCGGCCGGAAAACCGATCCGGGCGCTTGAAGTCCTGATGATCCATGCTCCAAACAGGACGATCGCACCACCATGGGGTGGGCTGATCATAGACCCTACGAGGGGGAATTCAGCGGGCGGCCGCCAGAGCGATGACGACCTCGTCGATCGCGGCCCGGGCCGTCGCCGAGAGCTCCACGTGATCGTTGACCAGGAGCACAAAGACCAGCCGGGCCCCACTTTCGTTCGTGACGTACCCGGCGAGCGCGTTCACGCTCTTGAGGGCTCCGGTCTTGGCGGCCACGCGTGCTTCGGCCGGCGTGCCCCGCATCCGTTCCGCGAGCTTCCCCGAGGCACCCGCCACCGGCAGCGACGCGCGAAATGCCTGGGCGACCTCGCCCCGGGGGTGCCGGTCCATGGCGGCCAGGAGCGCGGCCAGGCCGCGGGGTGTGACCACGTTCGTGTGGGAGAGCCCGGAGCCATCTTCGAGGTGCCAGCCCGCGCGCGGGACCTCGAGGCGGTCGAGGAACGCCTCGACGGCCTCGATCCCCTTCTCCCTCGTCCCTTCGCCGTGCGTCCTCTGGCCCAGGAGCCGGAGCAGCAGCTCCGCGTGGAGGTTCTGGCTCTCCTTGTTGATCTCCTCGATCCACCGGGCCATCGGCACACCCTCGTGGGTGACGAGCACGCGTGCGTCGCCAGGCACGGGTTCGGACGACGTGGTCACTTCCCCCATCACCGCGATGCCCCTCGCCTCCAGAACCTCCCGGAAGGCCGTGATCGCGAATCGGGCCGGGTCCTCGACCGCGACGTCTTCCTCCCACTCCCCGCCTCGAGGAAGCACTCCGGACAGGCGGATGTGGTTCGAGCCGAGGGGACGCCGGAGGACGACGTCCTCCTCGGTCCCCGCCGGGGCGGTCACCACGGCCGACACGACCCGGACGAACGACGTGCGGGGCACGACCTCGAGGGCGGCCGGGTCGCCCGGCCGCTCTCCCGGGGCTAGGGTCACGTGTACGACGTTGTCGTTGAAGGTCAGCGCCGAGACCTCGGCCCCGTAGCCCCACGCCAGGTCCTCGACCATCCAGTCGGGGCCACGACGGCCCCCGCCGAACGCCCCCTCGTGCCCAACGAGGCGCCCCTCGACGCGCCGGACGCCGGTCTCGAGCAGCGTATCGGCCATCGTCTCGAAGGCGGCGGTCGGCGGCCCCTCGCCAAACCGTCCGGAGAGGCCGGGGTCTCCACGACCCACGAGAAGGAGGTCGCCGAGGAGGCGCCCCTGGCCGTCGAGCCGGGCGGCGGTCTCCACGGTGGTGTCGACCCGGGCCCCGGGCCCGAAGGCGTCGAGGGAGGCGGCGGTGGTGACGAGCTTGAGCGTCGACGCCGGCCGGAAGCCCTTGTCGGCGTTGCGCTCGTAGAGAACCCGGCCGCTCTCGAGGCCAAGGACCTGGATCCCCCAGAAGGCGTGGGCCAGTGCCGGATCTTCGATGATGCGATCGATCGCGGCGGCGAGAGAGGTCCTCGAAGGATCGCCGTGCGCAGGGCCGGCCGCGACCAACGCCAGCGCGACGACCAGCGCGAGCCACCGCGTGCCGCGCGCACGCGTCGTCATGTGGATCTCCCTGGTGCGGACGGCCCTTCTCGGAGGGCGCAGCCCGCGGCCACGATCTGTCGCACCTCCTCGGCCAGCGCCTCCGCCTCTTCCGGAGTCCGGCCCTCCACCGGCACCGGCGCGTGCACGCGGACTCCCACCGTCCCCGGGACGAGGCTGAGCAGTCCGCGGGGGACGACTTCTTTCACGCCGACGAGGGAGACCGGCACGATCGGGACTCCCGCCTCGAGGGCCAGGCCGAAGCTCCCCCGCTTGAAGCGCCGCACGGTCCCGTCGGGGCTGCGCGTCCCCTCGGGGTACACCACGACGCTCGTCCCCTCCCGGATGCGGCGGGCGGCCTCGGCCAGGCTGCGCCGGGCCCGGAAGGCGTTCCTCCGGTCGATGCCAATGTGCCGGCCGGCCCAGACCGCCTGGCCGAAGAGCGGGATGAGGTAGATCGAGAGCTTGTGGATGATCCGGAAGTCGACCGGGAGGTGACCGAGGACGACAGGGATGTCGAGGGCGCTGGCGTGGTTGGCGGCGTAGACGGCCGGGCCTCGGGGCAGGTGCTCCAGGCCTTCAACGTGGACACCCACGCGGCCGATGCGCAGGAGCACGCGAGCCCAGACCCCGGCGATGGTTCGGCACGCCCGGCCGCTGCGGTCGACGCCCCCGGCGGCGATGGCGACCAGGGACAGAGCCACGGTGACCGCGGCGGCCAGCGGCGCCTGGACGAGCAGCCGGACCACCGCGCGAATAGGGCTACTCCGCTCGTTCCGCCGGCGCCGAGCCCTCCGCCCCGCGCCGCGGATCGGCCGCCTCGGGGGGATGCCCCCGGTCGTTTCCCTCGCGCCGCTCACCCCGGTGGCTGCGCCGCTCACCGGAGCGCCGGGGGGAGTCGTTCTCCGCCGGCCCCGAGCCCGTGGCCTCCGGCCAGCGGCAGAAGATCATCTTCCCGGCCGTGGTCTGGAGCACGCTGGTGACCGTGACCTCGATCGTCTTGCCAAGAGCCCGCTTGCCCTGGTCCACGACGACCATCGTCCCGTCGTCGAGGTAGGCGACCCCCTGTCCCGCTTCCTTGCCCTCCTTGAGGACGAAGACGCGGAGGACCTCGCCGGGCAGCACCACCGGCTTCAGCGAGTTGGCGAGCTCGTTGATGTTGAGCACGGCCACCCCGCGCAGCTGGGCCACCTTGTTGAGGTTGAAGTCATTGGTGACGATCTTGCCGCTCATGTGCCGAGCCAGCTCGATGAGCTTGAGGTCCACCTCGCGGACCTCGGGAAAGTCGGTCTCCACGATCTGCACCTGCATGTGGGGCATCTTCTGGATGCGCTGCAGGACGTCGAGACCCCGCCGGCCCCGGTTGCGCTTCAGCGAGTCGGAGGAGTCGGCCACCTGCTGCAGCTCCCGCAGGACGAACTGGGGGGCGACCAGCGTCCCCTCGAGGAAGCCGGTCTCGCAGATGTCCGCGATCCTTCCGTCGATGATCACCGAGGTGTCGAGGATCTTGTACTGGTGCAGGCGCGAGGCGTCCTTGAAGGCGGCGATGATGCGCGCCGGCTCGAACCAGTCCCCGTGGTGCGCCCCGATGACCATCCCGATGTACACCAGGAAGACGATCAGGAGCATGTGGACGAAGTTCTCGGCGGCCAGGTCGAGCCGGTCGATCACCCCCAGAACGAGGGACGCGCCAATGAGCCCGGTGACACCGCCCACCAGGGCGCCCACCATGTCGTGGGCGGAGACCTGGCGGAGCCTCAGCTCGAGGCCGATGATCGCGAAAGCGAAGAGGACGCCGAGAGCGAGTCCGACGAGGGGCCGACCGGGGAACGGATCGTAGTGCCAGCCCGCCCAGCCGAGGGCCAGCACCACCAGCGTGCGGAACAGGATGAGCCACATGGTGAAGCCTTTCGGGGTCGAAGAGAGCGACCCCCCATCGCGAATGAAGCAGCGCGAGACATGATTCGACCCGTGGGTCGGGCTCACTATCATACTCCCGCGCCTTCGACGGGCAAGTGACGGCGCGCCGATCAGGCGTCGTGGAGAAGGGTATCGAGAGCCTCTTCGAGGGTCGAAACCCCCGAGAGGCCGATCCCGGGGTCGGCGTCCGCGGGCACGTTGCGGGCGGGGAGAACGCAGCGCGTGAACCCCATCTGTGCGGCTTCCCGCACCCGGAGGAGGGCTTGACCGGCGCCTCGCACCTCGCCGCCGAGCCCCACCTCCCCGAAGATGACGGTGTGGGGCGCCAGGGGGCGACCGCGAAACGACGAGGCGATGGCCGCGGCCACGCCCAGGTCGGCCGCCGGCTCGTCCACGTCGAGGCCCCCGGCCACGCTCACGAAGACGTCGTCTCCCAGCAGCTCGAGCCCCACCCGCTTCTCGAGGACGGCGAGGAGGAGGCTGGTGCGGTTCGGGTCGATGCCCAGGGACATGCGACGAGGCGTGCCGAAGGAGGTGGGCGAGACGAGGGCCTGGACCTCCACCAGCATGGGTCGCGACCCCTCGATGGTGGCCACCACCGCCGAGCCCGGGGCGCCCTCCTTGCGCTCGGCCAGGAAGAGGGCAGAGGGATTGGGCACGGGCTTCAGGCCGGCGCCGGTCATCTCGAAGACCCCGAGCTCGGACACCGCGCCGAAGCGGTTCTTGACCGCCCGCACCACCCGGTGGTGCTGGCGCTTCTCGCCTTCGAAGTACAGGACGGTGTCGACGATGTGCTCCAGCGACTTCGGCCCGGCCAGGCTGCCGTCCTTGGTCACGTGGCCGATGAGGAAGGAGGTGATTCCGCGCCGCTTGGCCACGAAGAGCAGCTGGGTGGCCACCTCCCGCACCTGGCTGATGCTGCCAGGGGCGGACGGGAAGCGAGACGAGAAGATCGTCTGGACGGAATCGATCACCAGGGCCGCTGGCTTCAGGTTGTCGACCTCCTCGAGGATGCGCTCGAGGGAGGTCTCGGCCATGAGGAAGAGGCCGCCCCCGGAGATGCCGAGCCTCTCTCCCCGCATCCGGATCTGGCGCTCCGACTCCTCGCCGGACACGTAGAGGACGCTCCCGTGGGTGCGGCCCAGGAGGTGGGCCACCTGCAGGAGCAGCGTGCTCTTGCCAATCCCGGGCTCGCCACCGATGAGCACCAGCGAGCCGGGGACGATTCCACCCCCGAGGACACGATCGAACTCGCCGATCCCGGAGGCCACGCGGGGCTCCTCGCCGGGGTCCACGAGGTCGAACTCGGTGGGACGGGAGGCGGCCCCGGGGAGCGCCATCTGGTCGGGCCGCCCGCGTCCCGGAGGGGGGGCGACCTCCTGGCGCTCCTCGACCAGGCTGTTCCACTCGCCGCAGTCCGGGCAGCGACCGAGCCACTTGGAGCTCTCGAACCCGCAGGCCTGGCAGACGAAGACGGTGCGGACCTTGCTCACCGGCTGCCGCTCCTTCCGGCCTCGGACCCGGGCACTAGCTGGGGTGCCACTCCAGGTTCTCGAAGCGGGTGAACTCCTTGATGAACGCGAGCCGCCGGCTGCCGGTGGGACCGTTGCGTTGCTTCCCGATGATGATCTCCGCGATCCCCCGGTTCTCGTCGGTGGCCTTGTACTCCTCCTCGCGGTAGATGAACATCACGATGTCCGCGTCCTGCTCCAGGGCTCCCGACTCTCTCAGATCCGACAGCTGGGGGCGCTTGTCCGTCCGCGCCTCGGGGGCGCGGGAGAGCTGGGAGAGGGCGACGACCGGGACGTCCAGCTCCTTGGCCAGGCCCTTCATCGACCGGCTGATCGCCGACAGCTCCTGCTGCCGGTTCTCGATCCGGCCCGCGCCGGTCACCAGCTGGAGGTAGTCGACGATGACCAGCCCGAGCCCGTGCTCGGCCTTCAGGCGGCGGCACTTCGCCCGCATCTCGAGAGGGGTGATGGTGGCGGAGTCGTCGATGAAGATACGGGCCTGGGAGAGGTCGGTGTAGGACTTGGCCAGCCGGGCCCAGTCCTTCTCGGTGAGCTTGCCGGTGCGCAGACGGTGGGCGTCGATGCGAGCGTCGGCGCAGAGCAGCCGCAGGGCGAGCTGGGCCCGGGACATCTCGAGGGAGAACAGGCCCACCGTCTCCCCCACCCTCTGGGCGGCGTGCTGGGCCACGTTGAGGCAGAACGAGGTCTTGCCCATGGCGGGGCGGGCAGCCACGAGGACCAGGTCGCCCTTCTGGAGCCCGCTCGTCATCTCATCCAGGTCGACGAAGCCCGTCGCGAGCCCGGTGACGACGTCCTTCGACTGGGAGAGCTGGTCGATCGTCCGGAAGCTCTCCTTGACGATCTCCCCCATGTCGACGAAGCCCTGGCGGATCCGGCGCTCGGCGATGTCGAAGATCGCCTTCTCCGCCCGGTCCAGCAGCTCCGACGCCTCGTCCTCGCCCTCGTAGCACTCCTGGACGATGCGGTTCCCGGCGTGAATGAGGTTGCGAAGGACCGCCTTCTCCTTGATGAGGCGGCTCCAGTGCTCGACGTTGGTGATGCGAGGCACACCATCCACGAGCCCGGCCAGGAAGGCTGCCCCCCCCACCGCCTCGAGGGCGTTGCGACGGGTCAGCTCGTCCTTCAGGGTGACCAGATCGATGGGCTGGCTCCGCTCGGCGAGCGAGGCCATCGCCTCGTAGATGCGTCGGTGGGGATCGCGATAGAAGTCCTCGCGACTCAGGAGCTCGGCGGCCGAGTTGAAGGCGGCGTTGTCCACCAGGACCGCCCCGAGGACGGTCCTCTCCGCTTCGAGGTTGCTCGGAAGCGTTCGCTCCCGCGTCGGCGTGTCGGTCGACACAGGGACCCCTCTCTAGCCCTCCTTGGTCACCAGCAGCTTGAGGGTCGCGTGGACCTCGGGGTGGAGACGGATCTTCACCTCGTGCTCGCCGAGGTGCTTGACCGGCTCATCGAGGAGCACACGGCGCTTGTCCACCTCGATGCCCTTGCTCTCCAGGAACTCCCCGACGTCGGCGGAGGTCACCGACCCGTAGAGCAGGTCGTTCTCGCCCACCTTCCGGGGCGCCACGAAGCGGAGCTCGGCGATCCGCTCCGCGAGCGACTCGAACTCCTCCTTCTCCTTCGCCATCCGGGCTTCCCAGGCCTTCTTCTCCTTCTCGACCATGGCCCGGTTGGACTCGGTCACGGGCATGGCCAGCCCGCGGGGCAGGAGGTAGTTCCGACCGTAGCCGGCGGCGACGTTCACTATCTCGCCCCGACGGCCCAGCTTCTCGATGTCGTCCCTCAGGATCAGCTCCATGTCTCTCCTCGAACAGATTGGATCACGCTCGCCTGCCCCATCAGGTCCCCGTGTCCTCGCGCGGGGGCTCGGCCCAGCGTCGAAAGTCGAACCAGTTGTCGAACAGGCCCAGCAGGGCGAGGATCTGCGGGGCCCAGGGGTTCACGAGCACCAGCACGACGACTGCCGCCCGTAGCAGCGGCGGCCCGGCCAGGCGTCGAGCGTAGAAGCCGACGACGGCCAGCCCCTGGAGGGCGAAGAAGAACGCCACCACCAGGAGCACGTTGTAGGCAGTGGTACGCGCGGCCGGCACCAGGACCGCCGTCCCCGAAAGGATGAAGACGCCGACGAGGCCGAGGGGCCAGCGCACCCGCTCGAACTCGCCGTCCTCCAGCCAGCCGGGGTCTCGCCGCGCCAGATAGAGTCGCAGGATGGCGGCGTTCGCCAGCACCATCAGCGCCCCGCCGATCACGAAGATCGCCGGAAAGACGATCTCGAGGGCCGAGCGGAGCGTTCCCACCTGCTCGGACCAGGCGGTCACCTGCTCCGGAGGGACCCCGCCCGCCCGAAGCTCTCCCAGGAACGCGTCCGAGCGCAGGTGCTCGAGCGGGGTCAGCACCTGCTCGGCCAGGGGCCCGCTCCAGAAGAGCAGCGCCACCGCAATCTCGGCCACCACCAGCGCGAAGGCCCAGGCGCACCCGCGCACCAGCCCGCGACCCCGGACCAGCGACTCCGCCATGACCAGGGCCGGGGCCGCCACCACGGCGAGGAACCAGACGGCCGGGCCGGGTGCGAGCAGGGCCCCGATCAGGGCCGCGGCGAACACGGTGGCGAGTGCGGTGCTCCCGCTCCCGCCCCGCAGGCGCTGCAGCATCAACGGCAGGGGAGACAAGAGGCCCAGGAGGAAGACAGCGGGCGCGAACCGAGGCACCACGAAGAGCCCCGCCGCGAGGACACCCGCCCCCAGGAGCGAGCCGAGGCGAGGCTCGGCCTCGTTCCCGGCGCCCACCGGCGTCGACACCGATCCCCGGTCGCTCATCGCCCTGGCGCGCTCCCGGGCGTCAGTCGCCCTGGAAGGGGAGCAGGGCGATGTGGCGAGCGCGCTTGATCGCGACGGTGAGCTTGCGCTGGTGCTCGGCGCAGGTCCCGAACATGCGGCGCGGGAGCAGCTTGCCGCGCTCGGGCACGAACTGCGACAGGAGCTTGATGTCCTTGTAGTCGATGTGGTCGATCTTGTCCGCGCAGGGCTTGCAGACCTTCCGGCGGCGGAAGAAATAGCGCTTGCCGCCACGCCCACCGCCGGGACGTCCCCCGCGGCCACCGCCGCCACCGGGGCGCCCGCCACCAAAGGCCGGCCGGGAGCCGCCCAACGAACCCTCCGACGACTCACCGCTGGCTCTGTTGTCGTTCTCGGAACTCACGATCGCACCTCCTCGGACCTGGCGGGCACCGCGCCGCCCGGGCGTGACTTGCGCTTCTCGTCGGCCAGGGCCCGGCGGGCCTTGCGCCGCTCGGCCTTGCGCAGTTCCTCGTCGACGCGAACCGTGAGGTAGCGGATCACCCCGTCGGTCACCTTCATCTTGCGCTCGACTTCCTTGACGAGGGGCCCCGTGCTCTCGACCACGAGGAGCACGTAGTAGCCTTCGCGGTGGCCATGGACCTCGTAGGCGAGGCGCTTCTTGCCCCACTTCTCGACCCTCTCGACCTTGCCGCCGTCCTTCTCGACGAATCCCTGGACCTGCTCGGTCAGGGTGTCCACCGCCTCTTCCCCGAGATTGGGGTCGGCAATGAACAGGATCTCGTACACACGGTTGCTCACGTTCGCTGCTCCTCCTTCCGGATCTCCGTCGCCTCTTCGCGTCCGGAGAGCTCCTTTCGGACCCGAGGGGCCGTACCGGGAGCAAGGGGTCATGATCAGGCCGGGCCCTCGTCGGCCACGGCAGACGAGTAGTATAGCTCAGTCGCGCCGGGCGTTGAAGCGGCTCATGGCCGCCGCCGGGCCCTCCGTCACCAGGGAAGACACGGCCCCGGCCGCGAGGTCGACGGCCTCGTCGACGGCCTCCCGGTCCTCGGCCGGAAAGTCCGCAAGCACGTAGGCCGCCAGATCCTCCGGCAGCTCGCCCTGGCGGACGCCCACCCGAACGCGGGCGAACTCCACCGTCCCCAGGGTCTCGATGAGTGAGCCGAGCCCGTTGTGGCCCCCGTCGCCGCCCCGCTCGCGGACACGGATCGTGCCCAGGTCCAGGGCCACGTCGTCGACCGCGACCACGAGGTCGGCGGCAGACCCGTCGTGGATCTCGAGGAGCCGCGCCACCGGCTCGCCGCTGAGGTTCATGAAGGACAGGGGCTTGACCAGGAGGACGGGCTCGGCGCCAAGCCGCGTCCTGGCGACCCAGGCCCCGGCCTGCACCTCGCCAGCGACCCCCTCGAGCCGTCTCGCGAGTGCGTCCACCACCATGAAGCCGGCGTTGTGCCGGGTGTGGCGGTAGCGCTCGCCGGGATTGCCGAGGCCGACCACGAAGCGCATGTCGAGGACCGAACCAGCCTGCGGCCGGCTGCCTTGGCCAGGGACACACTCATGGGACGACTGTGTCCCTGGCCGCAGTCGAGTCCGTGGGGAGGCTACTTCTCCTTCTTTTCGGCCTTTTCCCCGGCCTCGCCCTCTTCGGCCTTCCCCTTCTTGCCCACCTCGGGCTCGGCTCCAGCCTCCGCGGCCTCTTCCTCCGCGGCCTCTTCCTCGGCCGCGGCAACCTCGGCCCTCGGGGTCACCACGTGGACGATGACGACCTCGGGGTCGGTGAGGATGGTGACCTTGTCGCTCGGCGCCTGGACGTCCGAGACCCGCAGGTGCTTGCCGAGCTCGAGCCCGGAGACGTCGAGCGAGATGCTGTCCGGGATGTCCGCAGGAAGGCACTCGACCTCGAGCTCACGGGTGATGAAGTCGAGGATCCCTCCCTGGTTCTTCACACCGGTGGGCGTACCCAGGAGCTCGATGTGCACCCCGACCTCGATCGGCTTGTCCAGGGCCACCTCGAAGAAGTCGGCGTGCAGCAGCTCGCCCTTCAGGGGCTCACGCTGGAACTCCTTGAGGATCACCTTCCGCCGCCCTCCCTCCACCTCGAGGTCGAACAGGGTGTTCTCGCCCGAGGCGCTGCGCAGGATGTCGGTGATCGCGGAGGGGGAAACGGCTACCGGTACCGTCTCCTTGCCCGCGCCGTAGACGACCCCCGGGATCAGACCTCGACTCCGCAGCCGGCGATTCGAACTCTTTCCACTCTCGGTCCGGCTCTCCGCCGCGACCACGAATTCAGACATGTGCTACTCCCGCGAAACGATGGGTCAGACGAACAGGCTGGTCACCGAGGTCTCCTCGTGGATGTTCTTGATCGCCCGAGCGAGCAGCTCGGCGATGGTGAGCACCACGATCTTGTCGCTCTCGCGCTTTTCCGGCGACAGCGGCATGGAGTCGGTGATGATGAGCTTGGCGAGCGGGCTCTTCTCGATCCGCTCGAGAGCGTGCCCGGAGAGGACCGCGTGCGAGCAGGAGGCAATGACCTCCCGCGCGCCGGCGACCTTGATGGCCTCGGCCACCTTGGTGAGCGTGCCCGCGGTGTCGACGATGTCGTCGACGATGAGCGCGGTGCGTCCCTCGACGTCACCGATCACGTGGTGGACCTCGGCCACGTTGGGCTGATCGCGCCGCTTGTCGACGATGGCGAGGGCGGCGTCGAGGCGCTTGGCGTAGGCGCGGGCGCGCTCCACACCCCCGGCGTCCGGCGACACGACGATGAGGTCCTTCAGATCCAGCTGGGACACGTGGTCGATGATCACCGGCGCCGCGAAGAGATGGTCGACCGGCACGTCGAAGAAGCCCTGGATCTGCGCGGCGTGCAGGTCCATGGTCAGCACCCGGTCGGTCCCGGCGGTGGACAGCAGGTCGGCCACCAGCTTGGCCGAGATCGGTACCCGGGGCTTGTCCTTGCGGTCCTGGCGGCCGTAGCCGTAGTAGGGAATGACCGCGGTGAGCCGCGAGGCGCTCGAGCGCTTGAAGGCGTCGAGCATCAACAGCAGCTCCATCAGGTTCTCGTTGACCGGCGGGCTCGTCGGCTGGATCACGAAGACATCCGCACCCCGGACGTTGTCGTGGATCTGGTACCAGACCTCCCCGTCACTGAAGCGCGCGAGGTGGGCGCGCCCGAGAGGGAACCCGAGGTAGCGGGCAATGGCCTCGCCGAGCTCGGCATGAGCGGTTCCGGTGAAGATCTTGAGCTCTCGCCGCATGTCCGGATGGCCTCAGGCGTTGGGTGGCTGGGGCGGAAGGATTCGAACCTTCGATCCGGGGTCCAAAGCCCCGCGCCTTAACCACTTGGCCACGCCCCAACGCGTGGGGTTCG
>JAJDNS010000088.1 GCA_022340585.1 Acidobacteriota bacterium | reverse complement strand
GCTCCTGGAGGTGGCCGCGGTGATGCTGTCCGTCCTTGCGGTGGGCCAGCTGGTGCAGGACGGGCGCACCAACTGGTTCGAGGGCGTCCAGCTCCTCGCCGTCTACGCCATCCTGGTGGTGGCGTTCTACTTCATCTGAGTCGGCGCCCCCTCGAGACGGGACGACGGCCGGGCTCCTCTCAGCTCCCGGGCGTAGTAGAAGGCCGCCTCGGTGGGGCGCGCTTCCGGCAGACCCGAGCCCGGGTGACGCGCGCCCGCGGGCCTCGAGAGAATCACACATTCACTCCCGTAGGCCGTGGCGCGCGGGCATCTGGGGAATCGGATTGACGGCGGCGGAACCTGGTGCTAGCGTGCGATGCCGGCGATCCGCTCAATCAGAGCATTCTATCCAGGAGCGCCCAGAGACGAGGAGGCCAGGCGTGGCGGTCGTGATCGTGCCGGCGGTAGCGTTCACGCTGGCCACGTTCCTGGTGGCGTTGCTGTGGCGCCTCGGGCTGGCCCTCCTCCGACGACCGGCGCCCCGGTACTTCCGCCACACGCTCGCCTGGCACGCGGGACTCTTCGTCTTCCACGTGTTCGTCACCGTACCCCTCCTGCTCGGATTCCTCATTCCCCGCAACGTGGGCACCCGGCCGGACGAGAGACGGTACGAGGGCCCGATCGTCGCCGCGGACGGGACCTGGCAGCTCCAGTCCCGGGAGAGCCTGGCCGCCGACCATCCGCCCGGATCGGACCCCGAGCCGGAGATGAATCCGGCGACGGCACGACACGCGGTCATGCTCACCGCCCGCGACGGCGTGCCAATCCGCGCGTTCGTCGTCCCGGCGCCGAGCACTCCGGAGCGCAACGGACCCCGCTTCGTCGCGGTACTGGTGCACGGCCTCTTCCGCGGCGCCCTCGAGATCGAGACGCCAGGGGCGATGTTCCGCGACCTGGGCGCCGAGGTCGTCCTGGTGGAGCTTCGCAACCACGGGGGGAGTGGGCGCGCCCTGGCGACCTTCGGCCGGGACGAGTTCCTCGATGTCCTCGCCGCGGTCGAGCTCACTCGCGAGCGCGACGACACCCGCGATCGGCCCCTCGTCCTCTACGGCGTCAGCCTGGGCACCGCGGCGGCCGCGCTCGCCGCACCCCAGATCCCCGACCTCGCCGGCCTCGTCCTCGACGCGCCCATGGACGACCTCGGGCCGGCGGCCGGACGGATGCTCGGGCTCATCGGGATCCCCCAGCCCTGGAAGGGGACGATCCTCTGGTCCTTCCGGCGCCTCGGTGGCGTCCCCCTGGAGGAGGTGAGCCCCACCCGGGCCCTGGCCGGCCTCTCGCCTCGGGTCCAGGTGCTGCTCATCGGGGCCGGCCAGGACAAGCGCATGCCTCCCGACACCGTGCGCGCCCTCTACGACGGCCTGCCGACTCCACCCGACCGGAAGGAGCTCTGGATCGAGCCCGACGCCACCCACGGCAAGGTCTGGGTCGCGGCGCCGGAGGAGTACCGGGAGAGGGTCGCTCGCTTCTGTGAGCGGGCCCTGGGCGCCAGAGTCGAGGACGAGGTCCGGTAACGTCTGGCGGCGAAAAGGTCGCTCCGGGCTGGTCACGAAACACCGTCAGGAGCCAGACGCTATCAGAGCCAGCCTCAGCAGAAGACGACGGGGGTCAGATCTCCGTTTCGGAAGCTCGGCAGTGGGGCGAGCTTGCCGTGAGGGGAGCCGGCAAAACGACCATCCTGAGATCTGACCCCAAGGCTACGAGTTGACGCCGCCCACGAACAGCTGGGCTCCGGCGACCACGGCAGCGGTGACGAGCAGCCCCCGCCGCGGGACCCTGGCGAGGGACACGCCGACGTGCCTGTCCCCGGTCATCGGTCCATCCCGATCCTCGCCACCGCCATCCCCAGCACGAACTTCAACCCGCCGGGTGCTGCGCCAGTCCCAGGAGGTGGTCGACGACCGCGGGGAAGGGACGGTCCGGGCGTCGTGCAGCGCGAGCGAGGCCGCTGTGTCCGGCGACCCCGGGCGGCGGCGTGAACCACGGGGCTCATGGAAGCCGACCGCGCCGATCGAGTAGGATCTCTGGCGGCGTCGGAAGGGGCGCCAGAACGAGGACCCCATGACTCACGACGAGACGGGCAGGCGCCGGTTCATGGCCACCGCTTCCGCGGCGGCGGCAGTCACCCTGGTCCCCCGGCACGTGCTCGGTGGCCCGGGCTTCGTGGCGCCCAGCGACAAGGTCAACGTCGCCCTGATCGGCGCCGGCGGCCAGGGGCTGACCAACCTTCGCTCCCTGTTCCAGGAGAAGGACTGCCAGGTGATCGCCCTCGCCGACCCGGCCGAGGATTGGGACCTCAGCGCGTACTACTACGGCGGCAAGGCCGGCCGCGGGCCGGTCAAGGCCGAGATCGAGAAGACGTACTCCGAGAGAACGCCCACGTACCGGTGCGCCGAGTACGTGGACTTCCGGCCGATGCTCGAGAAGGAGAAGGCGATCGACGCCGTGCTGATCGCCACCCCGGATCACCTGCACGCCTACGCCTCCATCCTCGCGATGAAGGCGGGCAAGCACGTCTACTGCGAGAAGCCGCTCACCCACAACGTGTGGGAGGCCCGGGAGGTGGCGAGGGTGGCGGCCGAGACCGGCGTCGCCACGCAGATGGGCAACCAGGGTCGCTCCGGCGAGGGGCACCGGCAGACCCTGGAGTGGATCGGGGACGGCGCCATCGGCGCGGTGCGCGAGGTCCACGCCTGGAACAACGCGCCGGCGTCCTTCGGGGTGATCTGGCGGCCGGACACGCGCCCCTCGGGCACGCACGAGGTGCCGGCCGGCCTCGACTGGGACCTGTGGCTCGGCACGCGGGAGGCACGCCCCTGGAACCCCCTGTACGCCCCGGTAGTCTGGCGTGGCTTCTGGGACTTCGGTGGCGGCGCCCTGCCGGACATGGCCATCCACCACCTCGACCCCGCGTTCAACGCGCTCTCTCTCGACGCGCCGGACACCGTCGAGGCCACCTGCTACGGCGGCGCCGACCCCGATCTCTGCTCGCGGGGGTTGTTCGTGACCTGGCGCTTCGCCGCTGCCGGACGGATGGCGCCGTTGACCGTCCACTGGTACGACGGGGGGCTGCTGCCCCCGACGCCGGCAGAGCTGGACGTCGACGACCCGAGGCAGCGGCTCGGAGACGGCGAGGACGGCATCCTGTTCGTCGGCGAGAGGGGCTTCATCACGTGCGGCGGCTGGTCGGGCATGCCCCGCCTCCTCCCGCTCGAGCTGCACCGCAGCTACGAGCGTCCGGCGAAGACGCTCCCGCGGGTCGAGGGCCACCACGCCGACTGGCTCCAGGCGTGCAAGGGCGGTCAGCCGGCCTGCAGCAACTTCGGCTACGGCGCCAGGCTGACCGAGTTCATCCTCCTCGGGAACGTCGCGCTGCGCACCGGAAAGCGTCTCACGTGGGACGCCGCGGCCATGAAGGCGACCAATGCGCCCGAGGCCGATTCCTTCCTGCGCGAGGCCTACCGCGCCGGCTGGGAGCTGCCTGTCTGACCCGAGGAGGAGAGCGGACGCATCGTCATACCCCCCGCTGCCGTGTGCGGGCGGCCTCGAGACATCTTCACGGCTTCATCATCAGGAGTCGGTCCGGTCGACGGCGAAGCAGTGTAGCGTGGCTTCCGTGCGGACGTACACCCGGCCGTCGGCCAGCGCCGGGGTGGCGATGATCTGCTCCCCGAGGTCGTGCAGCGATGGCATCCCCTTCGTGTGCCGCCAGGCGATAGCCGAGGAGCCCTGGTCCCCCTCGCCCCCCAGGCGCACCCGGGCCAGGCCCCCGCGCATCATCTCGTTGGAGGCGATCGCGTACTCTTCCCGGGTCAAGATCCCGTCGCCGTTGCCGATGTGGCGATCCATGCCGGTGAAGCTGCGAGCCCAGATCGGGTCGTCGGAGGCATGCGCGATGGTGATCCGACCGTCCTCGTCGGGATCGAACTGCGCCACGACTCCGTCAAAGGCCGGCCAGCCCCCGCCCTCCCCCGGCTCCACGGTGTAGAGCGAGTCGCCGACCACGAAGGGGAGACCGCACGTCCCGCAGCCGCCGCGCCGCCCGCAGACGCACGTCCGTCTCGTCGCCCTGCGCTTCGAGGTAGTAGATGTCTTCGGCCTCGACCACCCGACGTCGTCGTCCCGCGAGATGGAGCAGCACCCGACCGTGAGCGAGACTCATGGCTCCGCATTCCTATCACACCGAGGCGCGGGAATGGGAACAAGCGGTCGATTCAGGGAGCACGCGGTCGTTCTGGGGAACAGGTGGTCGTTCTGGGGAACAGCCGCGCGTCCAGGCGACCGTGAGGAAGCCTCGAAGCGAGTCTCCAAGGAAGGGAGAGTCCGGGCGGGGACATCTCCGGCACTCCATGACTGGGCGTGCCGGGACGGCTGAAGAGTGCCTCGCTGCCCCCTGACGTCCCCTGTCAGGGTGCCCCCCGGAGAATGACGATGTCACGTGGGCCCGGTGGCGGTCAGAGACACCAGGCCTACGACGTCTCTGGTGAGAGGGCGGGTGGCGGCCCGCTGCTCCCTTCCCTCGAGGGAGCCTGGGAAAGGAGTGCAGATGATCGACGTGGTGGACGTCGTGTCCGGAGGTGTCCCGACGGGGGGCGGTGACCGGGATCCTGCGGGATCCCACCGGGGACCGGGAGGAACGCGGCATGCCTGAGAAGCTCGGGACCCTCCTCGTGAACGCGGGGCACCTGACCCCGGCGCAGCTGGACGAGGCCGCGGAGCACGCCCGGCAGGACGGGGGCTCGCTCTCGAGCGCCGTGGTCGCCCTGCAGATGGTGACCGACGCCGAGATCGCCACCGTCCTGTCCGGGGCGCACCGCTTCCCGTCCATCGACCTGGCCTCCATCACCGTCGAGACGACGGTCCTCGAGCGGCTCCCGGCCGGGTTCGCCCGGAAGTACACGGTCATGCCGGTGGCCCGGAAGGGGCCGCGCCTCACCCTGGCCATGTGCGACCCCACCAACCTCTTCGCCATCGACGACGCGCGCCGCCGCGCCGGCTGCAACACGGTGGAGATCGTGGTGGCCTCGGAGAACGTGATCCTAGACGCCATCGAGCGGCACTACGGGTCGGAGACGGCCCTGGTCCCGGTGGGCGGGCTGGCCGGACCGGAGGCGGAGGAGAAGGCCGAGGAGCCCCTCAACCCCGAGGACTTCACCGGGCTCGACAGCCTGGTCGAGATCGGGGCTGACGCCATGGTCGAGGAGGAGCCGGAGGGCGAGCTCGAGGACGAGGACTCTATCGACCTCGCCGACCTCAACCGCTCGGCCGCCGACAGCTCGACCGTCTCCCTGATGAACCGGCTGCTGGTGCTCTCGGTGCAGCGCGGGGCCTCGGACATCCACATCGAGCCCTACGAGAAGTTCCTCCGGGTGCGGTTCCGGGTCGACGGCGTCCTCGAGGAGATCGTGAAGCTGCCCAACGCCGCCCGGGACCCGCTCCTCCAGCGAGTCAAGATCATGGCGAAGCTCGACATCGCCGAGCGTCGCCTTCCCCAGGGGGGCCGGTTCAAGCGGACTCTCCGGCTGGAGGGCCGCAGCCGGGAGCTCGACTACCGCGTCTCGGTCCTGCCCACCCTGCGGGGGGAGAAGGCGGTCCTCCGGCTCCTCGACAAGAGCAACCTCATGCTCGACATGACGAGGCTGGGGTTCGAGCCGGCGTCCCTCGAGCGCTTCGAGGCGGCGATCGCCAAGCCCTACGGCATCGTCCTCGTGACCGGTCCCACCGGCTCGGGCAAGACCAACACCCTCTACTCCGCCCTCACCGCCCTCAACAAGAAGGACACCAACATCATGACCGCCGAGGACCCGGTGGAGTTCGAGCTCGAGGGCGTCAACCAGGTCCAGATCCGGGAGAACGTCGGCCTCAACTTCGCCAGCGCGCTGCGGGAGTTTCTCCGGCAGGACCCCAACGTGGTCCTGGTGGGGGAGATCCGGGACTACGAGACCGCCGAGATCGCCATCAAGGCCTCCCTCACCGGGCACCTCGTCCTCTCCACCCTCCACACCAACGACGCTCCTTCCACGGTCTCCCGCCTCGTCAACATGGGGATCGAGCCCTTCCTCGTGGGCACCGCGGTGAACCTCATCCAGGCCCAGCGCCTGGTGCGCCGGATCTGCCCGAAGTGCAAGCGGGACGTGACCGACGAGATCCCGAAGAGGGCGCTCCTCGAGAGCGGGTTCGCACCCGAGGAGATCGACGCGGTGCGGGTCCACGCGGGCCGGGGCTGCGAGGCGTGCCGGGGCACGGGCTTCAAGGGCCGGGTGGGCCTCTACGAGGTCATGGAGGTCAGCGACGCCATCCGGGACCTGGTGATGGTGGGGGCCACCGCGGTGGAGATCCAGAAGAAGGCCCTCGAGGAGGGGATGCTGACCCTGCGCATGAGCGGGCTCCAGAAGGTCCGCGACGGCGTCACCACCCTCGACGAGGTCCTGAAGGAGACGGTGCTGTGAGGGCGGGTCGTCCAGGGGAGGTCGGCTAGTGGCGAGCCTGCCCCGCATCACGCCGAAGTCCCGACCGCCCCAGCTGAAGGCCGACGCGCGGCGGGCGGAGAGCCAGGGGCGCGCCCCCCGGGCCATGGAGCTCCTCGCGGAGGTGCTTCGCCAGGTCCCCGAGGACTGGCCCACGGTCCAGCGCCTCGCCGACCTGCGGGCCCGGGCCGGGGACACGCGCGCCGCGGTGGACCTCTACCGGCGCCTGGGCGAGCACTACGAGGAGGACGACCACCTGCCCCGGGCCATCGCGGTCTGGCGCATCGTCCTCCGCCACGACCCCGGCTTCGTGGGGGCCCACGTGAAGCTGGGCGAGCTCTATCGCCGCCAGGGCTTCCGGGCCGAGTCGCGCCGGCACTACGAGGCCGCCGTCGCGGGGTTCGAGGACCAGGGTCGCCGCCACGAGGCGGCCCTGGCCCGTCAGGCCCTCGAGGCGGCGCAAGGTGACGCGGGGGGGAGAACGGAGGCCGCCACACCGGGGAATCGCGCCGAGGCGAAGGACGCGGACGGGATCGACCCGCTCTTGCCCGACGAAGAAGAGCTGGTGGCCGAGCGCCTCGTCGAGGCGAAGATGTACCGTCGCTACAAGCTCCCCCAGCAGGCGCGGGCCGCCCTCGAGACCGTCCTCGGGCGAGTCCCTGACCACCCCGGGGCCCGGGCCGAGCTCGCGGAGCTGGAGCAGGACGAGGAGGAGCGGAGACGGAGCACCCAGGGACCACCACCCGTGGACGCGACGACGGCTCCCCCGGGGTCCCTCGAGCCGGCACAGGACCCGGACCTCGAGAGCCTCGAGTTCACCCTGGTTCTCGCGGATCCCCCCTCCGCGGACGGGGACGTGGAGAGCCCGGTCCCCGCCTCGGCCGTCCTCCCGATTCGCCGGGAGCACGTCGACGCCCAGATCGCGCCCGAGGACTACCAGGCACGCTACGACCTGGGCATCGCCTACCGGGAGATGGGGCTCCTCGACGAGGCCATTGCGGAGCTCCAGATGGCCGCCCGGGACCCGGGCCGTCTCGTCGCCTGCGCCAGCCTGCTGGCCCGGTGCTTCCACGAGAAGGAGCTCCCGGAGCTCGCCCTGAGGTGGCTCGAGCGCGGTCTTGCCGGCCCCGCCGGCCCCGACGACGGGCGCCAGGCGCTGCAGTACGAGCTCGGCCACGCGCTGGAGGCGGCGGGGCAGATCGGGCGGGCGCTCGAGACGTTCACGGAGCTCTACGCCGAGGCCGCGGGCTATCGCGACGTCGCGGCGTGCGTCGCGCGACTGCGCACGAGGACGTCTCAGGCCGGGGTCTCCCGGCACGTCACGAGAGGGGAGTGAGAATGGACGAAGACGACGACCTCCGCGCGCTCGAGGACGAGGTGGCGCAGGGGCCTGGCGACGGCTGGGCCTGGGGAAGACTCGGGCAGGCCTACGGCGAGGCCTCTCAGCACGGGCTGGCCCTCGAGGCCTTCGAGCGGGCGACGCGGCTCCTGCCCGACTCCAGCGAGTCCTGGTGGGGCCTGGCGCTCGCGCACCACAACCGGGGAGAGGACGAGGCGGCCCTGGAGGCGGCCCGGCGATCGGCAGCTCTCGCTCCGCAGGACGCCCAGGCGCTGGCGCTCTTCGCGCTGCAGCTCCGCCTTGCCGGCCGGGACCACGAGGCGATCCCGGTCGCCGACGACGCGGTCCGCCTCCGTCCCACGTGGGCGTTTCCGAGGGCGCTCCTCGGGTTGGCCCGCCACGCCGTGGGCGACCACGGCGGCGCGGTGGGCCCACTCGAGGCCTCGCTCCGTCTCCGCGCGGACCAGCCGCGGGTCTGGGGGGCGCTGGGTGTGAGCCTCGCCGAGCTCGAACGGTTCGTGGAGGCCGCCAACGCCCTGGAGACGGCGGTGTTCCACCACCCCGACGACGGCACGGCCTGGGGACGGCTCGGGCAGGCCTACACCGAGACCGGCCGACACCGCGAGGCCATGCCGGCGTACGAGCGGGCCGTCGAGCTGGGATTCACCCCCCCCGGCGTGTGGGCGAACATGGGGCGGTCGGCGGCGGAGGTGCGCGACCTCCGCGCCCTCGGCCGGGCCTACCAGCACCTGCGCGGGCCGTACCCGGCCGACGCCGAGGTCTTGAAGGGGAAGCTCGTGGAGCTGCACCGGGAGAGGCGGCTCCGCCGTCGGCGCCGGACGCGTGCTCGCGGCGGCGGCGAGGACGGTCGAGGGGCCTGGGCCCTCGGCCCGGAGAGAAGGAAGGCGGCGACACGAGAGGGCGGACCTGCCACCGCGGGGTGAGCCATGGAGCGCCGGGACGAACGGCCTATCGCCGAAGAGGACGACCCTCTGCTACCCTCCGAGCCGATGGCCAAGCCACGCAGCGCAAGAAAGCCGGCGCCCGCGGCCCGACAGCTCACGACCAAGCCGCCGCTGCGGCGCTTCATGTGGGCCCTCGGTCGCCTTCGGGCCAACAAGCCCATCAAGGCCACGGACCTGGCCGAGGCGTTCGAGATCAACGTCCGCACCGCCTACCGCGATCTCGACTTCCTGCGGGACCAGTGGGGCGTCCCCCTCGAGTTCGACCGGGCGAAGCAGACCTACGTCCTGACCGAGCCCCTGGCCGAGCTGCCCCCGGTGATGCTGAGCGAGGGCGAGCTGGTCGCGATCTACTTCGCCGAGAAGGTCCTGGCCCAGTACCGCAACACGCCCTTCGAGCGCGACCTCGCCAGCGCCTTCGGGAAGATCCAGGAGCTCCTGCCCGAGCAGGTGCGGGTCTCCCCCTCCAACCTCGACGACTACCTCTCCTTCGACCCCGGGCCGCTGCACACTCCCGACGCCGAGGTCTTCCGGGACGTGCTCTCTGCCCAGCGGGTGCGCCGGAAGCTCCTCATCCGCTACCGCAGCCTCAGCGCCAACCGGACCCGGCAGCGGCGCGTCCACCCCTACCACCTGTTCAACCACCACGGCGACTGGTACCTGGCGGCCTGGGACGAGCGCCGGAAGGACATCCGCATCTTCGCCCTCCACCGCGTCCGCCGCGCGGCCGTCACCACCGAGAAGTTCGAGATGCCCACGCGCTTCAGCTTCCGGAGGTACATGGAGGACGCCTTCGGCATCCAGAAGGGCGAGAAGGCCGTCGACGTCTCCATCCGCTTCGCGGTGCGCCAGGCCCGCTGGATCCGCGAGCGGAAGTGGCACTCCACGGCCCGGGTCCAGGAGGAGATCGGGGGGCGGATCGTCCTCCACCTGAAGGTGGCCGAGACCAGCGAGATCAAGCGCTGGGTGATGCAGTTCGGGAACGAGGCCGAGGTCCTGGCCCCCGCCTCCCTCCGTCGGGCGGTGAAGGAAGACCTGCAGGCGGCGGTGAAGCTGTACCGGGGCCGGCGCCCCCGCACCCGCTCCGAGGACTGAAGGCCACCTCTCCGACCCTGACTCTCCATGTCAGGGTCCCTCCCGCACACTCCGAGACGACTGGAGGACGCGGCGCCCGTCAGACCGTTGAGCGTCGGGCGTCTCGAGTGTGAAGGCGGGCGATGAGGCCCGAGAGAAGGAGGAGGGGGCATGGACGAGAACCCGGCGGTGACGGACCCGGCGGCCTGGCTGCAGAAGCTGAGCCTGGGCGAGGCCCAGGACCTCGAGCCGTACACGATCTACCCGGTGTGCGTGGAGAGCGGCGCCGCCCCGGACCCGGGCCTGCTGCTCACGCACCAGGCCATCGAGGCCCGGCTCCTGGAGATCCTCGAGAAGGGCGAGGGCGAGGTCCAGGAGCTGGAGGCCCTCAACCGGGGGGACAAGCCGGTGGTGATCCTGGAGGGGGACACCCTCGTGGGCTGCAAGCAGAACCGCGTCGTGGCCCGGTCGGTGATCCTCGGCCAGGGGCAGAAGACGCCGGTCCCGGTGGGCTGCATGGAGCAGGGCCGCTGGTCGTGGCGGAGCGGACGGTTCGGGGCCGGGACCATGCGTCTCACGCCGTCGGTCCGCAGCGCCTCGATACGGGAGGTGCGGGCCTCCAAGAAGGCCCGGATGAAGAAGGCGCGCCTGGACCAGGGTCGCCTGTGGCAGGACGTGGCCTGCCACCTGGAGGTCCAGGAGGTCAGCTCGGGCACCTCCGACTTCCACGCCGTGATCGAGGAGAAGGGCGAGGAGAGCCGCCGCCGCTCGCGTCGCCTGGAGAGGCAGCCGGGGCAGGTGGGGGTGCTGGTGATGGCCGGCGGGACCTTCGTCGGTCTCGAGATGGCCGGGCACCCCGACACCTGGGCCGAGCTGGCCGAAAGGACGCTGCCCGCCTTCCTCATGGACCGGGAGGCGGTCCCGGGGAACGTCGCCGCCGGCGGGCGGAAGGAGGCCTCGGACTGGCTGGGCCGGATTCGGACCTCCCACATCACCCTCGGCCCCGCCCTCGGCCAGGGCGAGGAGATCGACGTGGAGGACGAGCAGTTCTCCGGCGCCGGCCTTTGGCACGACGACCAAATCGTGCACCTGGCGGTCTTCGCACACTGACCTCCCGTGTCAGGGTGAAGGCACCAGACTGCCGGGGCACGAACGAAGAGGAGGCGACGATGGCGAACCAGGTCACCCACGACCACCAGTGCCCGGAGTGCGGGAGGGACGAGGCGTGCGCCTCGCCGGAGTGCCGGGCCCTCCCGCGCCGGCTCTGCCCGAAGTGCATGGACCGGGCGTGGCGTCACGCCCGGACGAACGCCCGGCGCGCTCACGGGGGCGCGTCGGGCCTCGAGGCGGCGTGACCCGGCTCCGGGCCGGGGCCGCGGTTGACGCCGCGGGGCCCAGCGGAGATCCTCGCCACTGAGCCGACCCTGATGACGCGCCTCCTTCCCGAGCTCGAAGCCACCATCCGGACCCTGCGGGCATCCGACCCTCTCCTCCCCGTCCACGTCGTCGTCCCCTCCCACCTTCTCGGGGCCTGGCTCACGCCGCGGCTCCTTGCCGAAACCGGTTCGCGAGGCCACCGGTGGCGAGATCAGGTCGGATCTTGCGGTGGTCGGGGTCGTTGCCCCTGGCCCGTCGGTGGCGGGGCGCCCGGGCCGAAGCGGGCCTCGTAGTAGGCCCGCACGATCTCGCTTCCGGCGCGGAGGAGTGAATCGGGAACCGGCCGAGCCCCGGGACGAGGCGAGGTGGAGAGGGACGACGCGTGCTCCCACAGCCCTCGGCTCGTGGGTCGCGGGCGATCGCAGGCCCTCCACCGGCGCTCCAGGTCGCGGACGTGCGCGCGGAGGTCGGCGGGGACTCGGGCGGCCTCCCGCTCGCGGGCGCGCGTGCGGCGACGGCCCTCGCGGCAGGCCCGCAGCCGCCGCCACCCCGCCTGGCCAAGGACGACGGCCGTCACCACCAGCCAGAGGAGCGGCTCCCGGACGAGGCGCGCCACGAGGGAAGCCACGGAGCTCCCGATCCAGCGGAGGAAGGCGAGAGGACCCACGGCGACGAGACGCGCCCACGCCCCGGCGAGGGCGGCCCGTGCGTGCTCGAGCCGCTGCCGGAGCGGGCCGGGGGCCCCGCGTGCGCTCTCGAACTGCCCGGGTGGCGTCGGGTCCGCCTCGACCCAGCCCTCGCCCGGGAGCCAGGCCTCGACCCAGGCGTGGGCGTCGGACTCGCGGACGACGTGCAGGCCCGCGCCCATGTCGCTCTGGGGCCCGACGCTCAGGCCCTTCACGAACCGGGCCGGAACGCCTCGCAGGCGCAGGAGCACGACCGCGGCGCTCGCGAAGTACTCGCAGTAGGCTCTCCGCTTCTCGAAGAGGAACTCGGCCAGGGGGTCGCCGTCGGGGCGAAAGGGTCCGGGCGAAAGGGAGTACTCGTAGCGGGTCTGGAGGTGGTGGACCGTGGCGGCCAACACCTCCCGTTGACTGGCGTCGGCCGGTACGAGACTCTGCGCCAGGGACAGGACGCGCGGGTCGAGAGATCCGGGGACGGAGAGGTTCTCCTCGCGCTCTGCTGGAGAGAGACCGACGAAGGCGCCGGAGACCCGGCCCCCGAGCACCGCCCCGTACTGGCCGAGGGGCAGTCCAGCCACGCGGCGCACCAGCCCGAACCGGTCGATCTGGAGGTGCGTCGAGGACGCGGTCACCGCCAGCGGGTCTCTCGGAAGCAGGAGGGGCCACTCCTCCGTCCGGGCCTGGGTGACGCGCACCTGGACGGGAGGCGCCGCGCCGTCCGGCTCGATGCCCGGCACGGGGAACCAGCTCCCCAGGTCGGCCACGAGGGGCCCGGCACCGGAAGGCGCCGCGCCGGGGCGAAGAGGGCCGGGCGCCACCGTCGTCGTCGGCTCGTCCCGGGAAGACGGTGGGGACGAGCCCCGGCCCGGCGCGAGGGCGTTCGACCACCTCCGCCCGTCGAAACGGGTGAAGACCTCGGCGGGCAGGAGCCAGGCCCCGCCCGAGGGCAGGGACGTCTGGACGTCCAGCACTCGGCGGCGCGACTGCGCCAGGGACCCGATCTCCCCGAGCGTCGACTCCCCCGAGAGCCCCGTGGCCCCCTGGTCCAGCGCGGCCGCGAAGGCCCTCTCCACGTGGGGCTGGAGGAGAGGGAGGCCGACGATGGCGGTGGCCGCGAGGCCCACCGCCACCGAGCCGGTCGCGGCCGCGACCACGACCGCGCGTCGCGACCAGCGTGGACCCGTTTGCGTGAGGGAGCTCACCCAGAGCACGACGACCACGAGAAGGGCGAGGCCCAGGTACACCTCGGCGAAGGCGTTGCGGGCACCGTCCCGGGGGAAGGGGAGGACGGAGGCTCCGTAGCCCTCGGGGGCGGGGTTGAGACCGGCGAAGGTGAGGACCGCCACCGCCGCCGGAAGGAGGGTGCGGCCGGCCGGGAAGGCCCGTGGGGCCAGGGCGAACGCCGCCCAGACCGGGACCAGCACCGGCGCCGCCACGACGGGGATCGCGTCGGGCTCGAGAAGGAGAACGCCCATGGATCGGCCCAGCCACGCGGTGAGGCCGGCGATCACCAGGAGGAAGGCGTGCCACCGCGGCAGCGCCCGGCGCAGCCAGTCCGGCACCGCCGTCCACTCGAGGAAGGGCGACACCATCGTGGCCGCCGCCACCCCCAGGAGAGGCAGGAAGAGGATGGAGCTTCGCAGCGAGAGGGCGAGGGCCAGGAGGGCGAGGGCGAGAGCGGCGGCGTGGGCCGCGCGGGCGGCCGCGGGGCGGACCCGCCTCACGCCCCAGCCTCCTCCGCGGCCAGCCGGGCGTCGACCTGCGTCGGGGTGAAGCGGGTGAGCTCGCCCAGCTCGACCGAGGCGCGGCCCCAGGGCTGGCGCGTCTCCCCCTCGTGGACGAGGACCACGCTGACCTCGACGCCTCGCCCCCGAACGCGGCGGAGGAAGGCCTCCCGCGCCTCGTCCCACTCCAGCATCACCGCCACCACCGTGGTGAGGCCCTCGAGACGGTCGAGGAGGGCGGGGCCGATGGAGGCGAACGGCGGCGCCGTCGAGGCCTCGAGGCACGCCAGCACGTCGAGGACGTTGTCGAGGTAGCCGAGGCTGCGCCCGGTGCTCACCTCGTAGAGGTCGGGCCCGGCGGCGAGGATGTCCACCACCTGGTCGCTCCGGCTGAAGTGGCCGGCGAAGGACGCGAGAACGGATATGGCGGCCTCGAAGCGCGCCCGCTCCCGGGGCCGGGGACGGCGGGGGAGGAAGGTGTCGAGGACCAGGGCGAGGCGGGAGAAGTACTCCTCCTGGTACTCCTTGACCACCGGGCGGCCGAGCCGGCCCCAGGAGGGCCAGTGGATCTTGCGGAGGGGGTCTCCCTCCCGGTACTCCCTGGTTCCCACGAACTCCAGCGACTCCCCGACCTTCGACGCCAGGGGGATCCCCCCCGGTTGGTACCGCCGCCCCGCCGGGAGGGGGAGCTCGTCGAGGGTGAAGTAGCGCGGGTACGCGAGGACCACCTGCCCGGGGGGGAGCCACACCGCCTTCGACCGGGCCAGCCCGAACGGGTCGGTGTGGGCGACCCCCAGCCCGGGGAGCACGGTCCGCCCGCGCCGGCGGGGCCGGAAGACGAGGTCGACTCGCTCGGGCCTCTCGCCCGTGATCTCGACGAACGTCTCCAGGGGCCGCACCTCCAGCCCCCCGTCGGCGGCCACCGGCGCCTCCCAGAAGAACGACAGGGGCCCGGTGGGGCGGTCGCTCGCCACCCGCAGCGGGACCACGATGTCCCGCCCCGCGGTGAGGCGCCCGGGCAGCCGCCCCGTCAGCCGGACGGTCGGACGCGAACGGAAGAGGTGGAGAAGCGCCGTGAGCAGCGGCGGAGCGGCCAGGCCAAAGAGCATGAAGACGAGGGCGCGGCGCGTGTCGATGCCCACGAAGCCGACGGCCAACGTGGCCCAGAGGACGAAGCGCCCCCGCGCGGTCAGTCGGCGCCGGTACAGGCCGCGGATCGCCTGGAAGAGACGCGCGCTTTCGAGGGGGCGGGAGAGGGGAGCGGTGGCCACGGGGTCCTCAGGACGGAACCGGCGTCGCGTCGAGGACCTCCCCCACCACGTCCTCCTTGGACACACCGCCGTACCGCGCCTTCGTCTCCAGGCCCAGGCGGTGGGCCAGGACCGGCACCGCCTCCGCCTTCACGTCCTCGGGCACCACGAAGGTCCGCCCCTCGAGAAGAGCCCGGGCCTGGGCGGCGCGGAAGAGCATCAGCGTGCCGCGCGGCGAGCAGCCCAGCTGCACCGACGGGTGACGCCGCGTGGCCTCGCCGAGGGCCACGGTGTAGCGCCCCACGGACTCCTCCACCGTGACCTCCCGGGTCAGGCCCTGGAGGCTCGCGACCTCCTCGGTGGACACCACCGCCTCGACCGACTCCAGCGGGTGCCGC
>JAJDNS010000049.1 GCA_022340585.1 Acidobacteriota bacterium | reverse complement strand
GCAGGGGTCGGGTCTGCCCGCTCGGGGGCCGGGGTCGTAGGGGTCGGAGTCGGTGGTGTGCTCGGCGCCCCGTCGGCAGCGACCGACACCTCGGACCGGGCCCCGAGCGCCCACCACGTGGCCCCGCCGACGGCGAGGAGTAGCGTGACCCCCGCGATCGGGAGGATCGGCACCCTTCCCCGGGACTTCTCGGGCATGCTGATCACCGCACCTCGGACCGGCCGTCTCGCCCGCGGCGTGAAACGACCGGAGGCCGGTGCGCCGGGGGGGGCGCCCTGCGCGGCAGGTTTCGGGGGCGACGGGGCCGGGGTGTCTCGAGCCTCCTCGTCGAGCTTGCTCATGGAGCTCAACATCAGACCCACGGCGCTTTCGCTGATCGTGACCCTCGAGAGGGTCGGTATGCCCTCTTCGATGACGAAGTCGGCGTCCTGCCACTGGAGCAGCTCGGCAAAGGCCTCGGGTCCCTCGAGCTCGCCCGTGAAGGCGTGGACCACGTTTCCGTTCTCGAAGTAGATCTTCCCCTGGCGGCCCTGGCGATCCAGAACCAGGGTCGTGGTGCGCCGGTTCATGCCGAGCAGCTGGATCAGATCGTGCAGGCTGATGCTGCCCAGACCGCCGGCGATCTTGCTGTCCTTCCCGGCGTTCATCGCGTCCGCCACCCCCTGGGGGGCACGCCAACCGGGCCGGCGAAGCCGCAGGCTCGACCAGGTCCCCCCGTCGCGAACGACATTGTAGCGTGGCCGAGGGTCGTGCCCGTGTTCCCAGGCCTCGTCCGACCCCGCTGCCCGATGGCGATTGAACTCGTGAGAGGCCTCGGCGCGGCACTGAGGTAAGCTCAGGGCCGGCTCTCGAATCAGCGAACCGGGACCGCAGACCGAGCCATCGCGACCACGACGTCCGAGACCACGAGCAAGGAGTCCTCATGCGGCCTTCCAATCTGATTGCACCAATCACCATGGCCCTGTGCTTCACCGTTCCGGTCGAGACCCGGGCCCAGGCGGGGGCCGAGCCCGTTCCCGCCTACCGCGATCCGGCGCTCAGCGTCGAAGAGCGTGTCGCCGACCTGCTCGGACGCATGACCCTCGAGGAGAAGGTGGGCCAGCTGATGATGTCGGACGCGCGCAGCGACGACCTCTCCTTCATCAATACCCGCCAGCCCGGATCCATCCTCCACATCCTTGGCGGGAAGATCGATCTGGCGATGGACCTGGCCGCGGAGAACCGCCTCGCCATCCCGCTGCTCGTCGGCGAGGACGGAATCCACGGCCACTCGTTCTGGAAGGGCGCGACCATCTTTCCGACACAGCTCGCGATGGCCGCGAGCTGGAACCCCGCCCTGCTCGAGAGGGTCGGGCGCGTCACCGCCGAGGAGATGGCCCCGACGGGCATCCACTGGACGTTCTCTCCCGTTCTCGGCGTCGCCCGCGATCTGCGCTGGGGCCGGGTCGGGGAGACCTTCGGCGAAGACACCTACCTGAACGGGGAGCTGGGAGCTGCCCTCATCCGCGGCTACCAGGGGCAGGGCCTCGACGACCCGACCGCCGTCCTCGCCACCGCCAAGCACTACGCCGGCTACTCGGAGACCCGGGGTGGACGCGACGCGTCCGAGTCCGACAGCACGCCCAGGAAGCTGCGCAGCTTCTTCCTGCCGCCGTTCGAGCGCGCCGTGGAGGCCGGGGCCATGACCTTCATGACCGGCTACCAGTCGATGAACGGCGTTCCCTCCACGGTGAACCCCTGGCTGCTCAAGACGGTACTCAAGGAAGAGTGGGGCTTCCGTGGCGTGCTCGTGACCGACTGGGACAACGTCGGCCGCCTCGTCCACGAGCAGAAGGTGGCCGCGACGTACACCGACGCGGCGATCATGGCGGTGCGGGCCGGCAACGACATCATGATGACCACCCCGCAGTTCTACGAGGGGGCCATCGAGGCGGTGCGCAGCGGCCGCATCGACGAGTCCGAGATCGACGGCCCCTGTGCCCGGCTCCTCGCGCTGAAGTTCCGCATGGGGCTGTTCGAGAATCCCCGGCGACCCGACCTCGACCGCGCGGCCCTCGAGACCGCCCGGCCCGACCACCAGGCCGCCAACCTCGACGCCTCGCGTCAGAGTCTGGTGCTCCTGCAGAACGATGGGCTGCTCCCCCTCGATCCGACCAGGGCGATGTCCATCGCCGTGGTCGGCCCCAACGCCGACGACGCCCTGCAGCAGCTGGGGGACTGGACCCTCGGCTCGCCCCAGCACCCCCCGGAGGCCGGCCGTCAGCCTCGCGAGAAGACGACCACCGTGCTCGACGGGCTCCGCGACCTGGCGCCGGACGACTGGTCGATCCGCCACGAGCCGGGCTGCTCGATCGTCGACGATGACCTCTCGGGCATCCCTGCCGCGGTGGCCGCGGCCGCCGCCTCCGACGTGATCGTCGCGGTGGTGGGGGACCACCTCGACTTCATCGGTGAGACGAAGAGCACCGCCACGCTCGAGCTGCAGGGAGGCCAGGTCGCCCTGCTCGACGCGCTGGAGGAAACCGGCAAGCCGACGATCCTCGTGCTCGTGAACAGCAAGCCTCTGGTGCTGCCGCCCTCGGCCCGGGGCGCCTCGGCGATTCTCGAAGGCTTCAACCCCGGGATGGAGGGCGGACGTGCCATCGCCGAGGCGATCCTCGGCCAGCTGAACCCGTCGGGCAAGCTCACGATCTCGATTCCGATCCACGTCGGGCAGCAGCCGGTGTACTACAGCCAGGTGCGGGGGCAGCACGGCACCACCTATGCCGACCTCACGCAGGAGCCCCTCTTCCCCTTCGGCCACGGCCTGAGCTTCACCGAGTACGCGTACTCGAACCTCCGGCTCGCCGCGCCGACGCTCACACCCGGCCAGGGGACGAAGGTCTCCGTCGACGTGGAGAACGCCGGCGGGCGCGCTGGCGACGAGATCGTGCAGGTCTACGTGAGCGACCTCGTGACCTCGGCGACCTGGGTCAACAAGGCGCTCAAGGGCTTCGCCCGCGTCCACCTCGAGCCCGGCGAGAGGACGACGGTGACGATCGACCTGCCCTGGGAGGCCTTCGAGATCGTCAACGCAAGGGGTGACAGAGTCGTCGAGCCGGGCGAGTTCGAGGTTCTCGTCGGTCCCTCGTCACGCGACAGCGACCTGCTGAAGACGACGCTGACCGTGGAGTGATCTTCCTTCGTACCCGGCGATGCTGCCCCGGCAAGGATCCGATCCTGCCGGCGGCGCCGAGTTGCCGGGTATGGCGGATGCAGGCAACACTGCCGGGTGACCATGATCGTCCTCTGCGACTGCCCGGAGCGCCTTGCCGGCCTGGCTGGGACGGAGGACGGAGCGGAGACCCGTGTCGACCGCCTTCCGCCGACCGAGCAGGCCCTGTGGCGGGTGCTGGGAGGAACCGGCCGGCCGTGGCGCGGGGTGTCCCCGGGCCCCGGCCCCCCGGGCTTCTGGTCGCACGCCGTGGTCGTCTCGGAGGCGCCCTCCTCGCAGTTCGACGTCTTGCGGGAGTCGCTCGCCGGCGCCCTCCAGCTCCCGGGGCCGACTGCCTGCGTGGCCCTGAGCGGGCGTGGCTTCCACGGCCAGCGGGGCCGACCGTGGCTGTCCGCTCCCGGAAACCTCCACATGTGCGTGGCCTTCCCCTCGCCCCCCCTCGTCGCTCGCGAGGCGCTCTCGCTGCCGATGCTTCCGGCGCTGGCGGTGGTCGACGCGGTTCGAGTGGTCACCGGGGGCGCCCTGCGGCCCGGCATCAAGTGGGTGAACGACCTGCTGGTCGACGGACACAAGATCGGAGGGGTCCTCACGGCCACGCAGGTTCGGGCCGATCGGATCGACGCCATCCTCCTGGGAATAGGCGTCAACGTCGCGACGGCTCCTCCCGTCCCCCCCACGCCCTTCGTTCCGCTGGTCGGTTGCCTTGCCGAAGCGGGGGTCAAGACGACGTGGGCCGAGGTCGCGTTCTCCGTGATGACGGCGCTCGGTCGCCGCATGGGCGATCTGGCGGTGCACGGCCCCGGGGCGCTCCTCGACGCCTACCGCGCCTCCTCGCTGGTCATCGGCCAGGAGGTGTGCGTCTTCTCCGACTCGCAGCCCGGGGAGACCCGGGTCGGGGCGACGCCGCCCCTCCGCGGAACCGTGCGGGACATCGCCGCCGATCTCTCGCTGGTCCTCGAAGGCGTCGAGACACCGGTGACGAGCGGCCGCCTCGCCTTCGCGGAGGATTGTCGCGATTCGGCGCCTGGCCCGGAGGGTCCGACCGAGCCCACCTGAGCGGCAGCAGCCCGCCGCGGTCGGACCGGACCGCATGGTTCATTTGACCGATGGATTTGCGCCGGGCGAGACTCTACGGTGAGCTTCAAGGAGCCACGGAGCCGAACCATGCAAGCATCGAGCCTGACCGCCGTCTGTATCACCGCCTTCACCGTGGTGTTCGTGGTGCTGGCCGTATTGGCTCTCATGATCCGACTCGTGACGCTCGTCCTTCCCGTGCGCGCCCCGCGCACGGACGCGGCGGTAGTCGCGGCGATCGCGGCCGCCGTCGCCACACAACAGCCCGGGGCCCGGGTCGTCGAAATCGTGGAGGCACCATGATCCTGAGCAGCGAACCTCGCAAGATTCGGGTGATGATCACCGCGTTCCGGGACGGCCTGCAGAGCTCCTTCGGCGGAAAGGTGCGCCTGGAGGCGATCCTGCCGGCCATGGAGGCGGCGTCGCGGGCGGGCATCCGACACTTCGAGTTCGGGGGCGGCGCCCGCTATCAGGCCCCGTACTTCTACGGGCAGGAGGACCCCTTCGCCTGCATGGACGCCATGCGCGAGGCGGTGGGCCCCGACGCCGACCTCCAGATCCTCACGCGCTCGGTCTCCGGGGTGACGCTCACCACCCAGCGGCGGGCCGCCCTCGACCTCCAGGCCAAGCTGATGCACCGGCACGGCACCACCTGGGACCGCAACTTCGACTACATGAACGACGTCGACAACCTGGTCCGCACCAGCGAGCCCATCGTTGCCAGCGGGATGCACCACCAGGTCTGCGTGGCGATGATGGGCCTTCCCTTCGAGGACCCGACCGTCCACACCGCCGAGTTCTACGTCGATGTCGTCCGGAAGCTGCTCGATCGCGGGCTGCACTTCGACTCCGTGTGCATGAAGGATGCCTCGGGGACCACCGACCCGAGGACGTGCTACGAGACCGCGAAGGGCCTGAAGAAGATCCTGCCCCCCGAGGTTCCGCTCTGGCAGCACACCCACGACACGGCTTCCCTCGCCGTCGCCTGCTACCTCGCGGGCATCGAGGGGGGCGTCGACGGGATCGACCTCTCGGTGCGTCCCATGGCGTCGGGCACGGTCCAGCCCGACGTGCGCTCGATGTGGCACGCCCTGCGGGGCACCGGGTACAGCCTCGACGTGGACCAGACCCACGTCCAGGACGTCGAGAACCTGCTCCTGGAGGGCCTGAAGGACTACGAGTTCAACCCCATCACCACCACCCCCGACGCTCGGGTCGTCAACTTCCCCATGCCGGGCGGAGCGATCGGGCCCAACGTCCAGATGATGAAGGAGGCGGGGATCCTCTCGAAGTACTCCGCGGTGTTGGCCGAGTTCCCGGTGGTCGTCCGCGCCGGCGGCGCCTGGACGAGCGTGACTCCAGGCAGCCAGCAGTACTGGCTGCAGGCCTTCAACAACGTCCTTCACGGGCGCTGGGAAAAGATCAGCGCCGGCTACGGCATGGCGGTGCTGGGCTACTTCGGACGCCCTCCCCTCGCTCCGGACCCGGAGGTCGTCCGGATCGCCTCCGAGCAGCTCGAGAAGCCGCCGTTCCAGGGAGACCCGCTGGAGGCGGCGCCCGACAGCCTGGGGCCGGCGCGAGAGGCCCTCGAGGAGCGCGGCCTGCCCGTGACCGAAGAGAACGTCTTTCTGGTGGCCGCCGCCATCGTCCCGGGCAAGAGCCTCGACCTCAACGAGGGGATCCGCTTCCTCAGCGGCAAGGGGAAGCTCAGCCTCCCGTTCAAGAAGAAGGCCGAGCCCGCCCCCGCGGCGGCCCCGGGCGCAGCGTCCAGTCCGGCGCTGCCCGCGGGCCCCGTGATCACCGAGTGCACCGTTGTCGAGGGGAAGACGACCCGGCGCTTCCAGGTCACGATTGCCCCCCCCACGGCCTCCGGCTCCGGAGGCCTACCTCCCGCCGCGCCGGCCGACGAGGGCCGGACGGCCGTCTTCTCTCCCTTCGAGGGAAAGGCCCAGCTCGTCGAGATCCGGGTCGAGGTCGGTGACGCGGTCCGCGAGGGGCAGGTCGTCGCCGCCGTCGAGGCGATGAAGGCCAAGCACGACGTGCGCGCACCCTGCTCGGGCCGCGTCGCTACCATCGACGCCGAGATCGGCGCCGACGTGATGGCGGGTCGGTCGATCCTCACCATCGCGAGCTAGAGCCTTGGAGACCCTGTCGATACTCTTCAACGAGTCGGGATTCCGGGGCCTGATGTGGTCCAACCTCGTCATGTTCGTGGTCGGGGGGCTGCTCATCTACCTCGCCATCCGCAAGAACTACGAGCCGCTGCTGCTCATCCCGATCGGATTCGGCGCTCTCCTGGCCAACCTTCCCGGCGCGCTGCTCGCCGTGTCCGACAGCCACGTGCCGGCGGCGGGGGGCTCCGCGCCGCCGCTGCTGCAGCTCGTCTACGATGCCGGCATCCGCACGGAGTTCCTCCCGCCGGTGATCTTCCTGGGAGTGGGCGCACTCACCGACTTCCGCCCCCTGCTCTCGCGACCGATCACGTTCCTGCTGGGGGCGGCGGCCCAGCTCGGGGTGTTCGTCGCGGCGATGGGAGCGAACCAGCTCCTCGGCTTCGCCCCGCGCGAGGCCGCCGCGATCGGGATCATCGGGGGCGCCGACGGCCCCACGACCATCTACCTGACGAGTATTCTGGCCCCCCACCTGCTGGGTCCTGTCGCGGTGGCTGCCTACAGCTACATGTCGCTCGTCCCGATCATCCAGCCCCCGGTGCTGCGCCTTCTGACGACTCGGGCCGAGAGGGCCATCGACATGCCGCAGGCCAGACCGGTATCGCAGGCGGCGGTCATCGCCTTCCCGATCGCCACCGCGGGCGTCGCCGCACTCGCCGTGCCCTCCAGCGGTCCGCTCGTGGGCATGCTCATGTTCGGGAACCTCCTCCGGGAGTCGGGGGTGACCGAGCGGCTCTCGCGGGCGGCGGGCGGCACGATCATCGACGTGGCGACCATATTCCTCGGCATCACCATCGGCGCCACGATGGACGGTCCCTCCTTCCTGCAGACCCAGACCCTCTCCATCCTGGTCCTGGGCGCGGTCGCCTTCGCGTTCAGCACCGCCGGTGGCGTGCTCCTGGCCAAGGCGCTCAACGTCGTCCTGCCGCGCTCGCGGCGGCTGAATCCCTGCATCGGCGCGGCGGGAGTGTCGGCGGTGCCCATGGCCTCCCGCGTCGTCCAGGACTTCGTCTCCGGCGAGACGAACGGAAGGGTCAACCCCCTGATGGCGGCGATGGGCCCGAACGTGGCGGGCGTGATCGGGAGCGCCGTCGCGGCCGGGGTGTTCCTGGCGCTGCTGAGGTAGGCGCGCAAGGCGCCCTGCGCGACGGCCTGTGGCGCTCTGTCTACGACGCGCGGAGATCGAGCGGCGTCAACTCGTGGCCGCAGCGCCGGTGCGGCGGATCAGGGGCCGGGCCAGCGCCAGGAGGACCAGCACGAGTCCGAACGTGCAGACCATGGCGGCGCCGGTCGGCAGGTCGAGCCTGACCGAGAGGTAGATGCCGAGGGCGGAGACGACCGTCCCCATCGTCCAGCCGATGGCGAGGCGCGGGCCGATGCGGTCGGCGAACAGCATGGCCGCGACCGAGGGGACGATGAGGTAGCAGAAGACGAGGAGAACTCCCGCGATCAGCACGGAGGACGTCACCACGAAGCCAAAGGAGGCGTAGAAGAGGAAATCCCAGAACCGGACGTTGAGCCCCATCTCCTCGGCCTTGCGGTGGTCGAGGGAGATCGCGAGGAACCTCTGCCGATAGACGTAGTGGAACATCCCGATGACCGCGTAGAGGGCGGCCGTCTTGCCGACCTCCAACCACGAGACGGCCAGGATGTTTCCGACCAGCATGTCCTTCAGGTGCTCGCTCTCGGAGGTGGCGTGGCTCATGGCGAGGATCGTGGCCGCGGAGGCGACGGCGTAGACGATGCCGATGATCGCCTCCTGGGGGATCCGGGCGTCCCGCACGCGCACGGTGGCGAAGATCGCCGCCCCGAGAAAGGTGAAGGCGAGGCCGGTCCAGTAGACCCAGGGCCCGTGGGCGTCGCCTCCGGTGAAGGGAAGCAGGATCGCGATGGTCGAGCCGAGGGCCGCGATCTGCGCGAGGGAGAGGTCGACGAAGATCACGCCGCGCTCGACGACGTGGACCCCGAGGTAGGCGTGGATCCCGGTGAGGATGAGGCTGGCCACGAAGGGCGCGGCCAGGAACTGCAGTACGGTCCAGCTGAACTCCATCAGTGCGCTCCCGTTTCCTTGATGGCCGCGACGAGCAGGCCGATGTCGTAGTCGAAGAGCGTGAAGTAGTCCGTGATCTCCTTCTCGCCTCCCACCGAGGGCGGCATGACCAGGACCTTGGCGCCCGTGTTTCGGGCGACCGACTGAGGTGTCTTGAGGTCGAAGTAGGGCTCGACGAGCAGGATCTTCACACCCAGCTGTTTCATCGTGGCGATCAGCTCCAGGGTGTGGCTGGGCGAAGGTGGGATCCCCGGCCGGGGCTCCACGTAGCCCACGACCTCGAGGCCGAAACGCTCGGCGAAGTTCGGCCACGAGCGGTGGTAGGTCACGACCTTCAGGCCCTTGTAGGGTGCCATCAGGGCATCCCAGCGCTTCGCGGCGGCGGCGAGGCGCTTGTCGAAGTCGTCGTAGCGCGAGGCGAAGTAGGCGGTATCGTCGGGGCTCATCGCGGAGAGCTTGTCCCGGATCGCCGCCGCCACGCGGCGGCCGTTGTCGGGGTCGAGCCAGTAGTGGGGGTTCCCCAGGGGATGGACGTCTCCCATGGCCCGCGTGATCTGGCCGGTGGGCATCTCGAGGATGCGGACGGTGAGAGACGCATCGAGATACCCGGCGGCTCCCTCCTGGACCTTCTTGTTGCGGCTCTGCTGGATGAGCGGGGGCAGCCAGCCGATCTCGAGATCGCGCCCCACGAGCACGAGGAGGTCGGCGGAATGCAGCTTCAGGATGAAGCTGGGCTTGGCCTCGACGAAGTGGGGATCCTGGTAGCCGCGGGCCAGGGCCTCGACCTCGACCTTGTCTCCGCCCACCTCGCGGGTGAGGGTGGCCAGGTCCTCGATGGTCGTGACGACCCTGATGGCGGCGTGCAGCGGCGTCACCGCGACGAGGAGGATCAGGCCGAGAGTGGCGATCGTCGGCATTCGTGTCATGGAGGCCTCGAGTCTAGAAGATGTGGGCGCCGTGGGCGCCGATGGAGAACAGGAACTGGAACAGGAACTCGTTGTCCGTGCGCCCTTCGCCGCGGTGGGTGCGCCGGTACTGCCCGCGGATCTGGCTGAACTCGCTCGGCCAGTAGGTCAGGAGCAGCGAGGCACCCTTGTCGACGAGCGAAGGGTCGGTGGCTCGCTCCGAGTAGTCGAAGCGGCCCCCCGCGATCCACCGCCGGGCGAACTGGTACTCGGCCAGGACGTACAGGCCGAAGGCGTTCTGGGCTCCGATCGGCTCGTCGAGCCGGCTCCAGACGAGCTCGGTGCGGCCGAGGAAGCGGCGGTAGATCGCCCGCCGCAGAGGACGCCAGCGGTAGGTGGCGTCGACACCGAGGAGGCGCGTGTGGAATCCGGGACCGGAGTCGTTGGAGCCGTAGGCAATCGATCCCCCCAGATCCACGTTGGAGGAGTCGCCGAGGTCACGATAGGCACGAAGGTGGCCGACGTAGGAGAGGTCGGCCCGCGTCTCGCCGCTGAAGACCTCGTTCTGTCCGCGGTAGACCTGCCCGGTCGCCTCGAGGAACAGCCAGGGGTTCGGGATGAGGTGGGCCAGGGAGACCCCGTAGTCGGCGAGGCCCTCCTCGCCGCCGGTCAGGTTCTGCGTCACGAGGGGCCGGTCGGTGAAGGGCAGCATGTGGATGTGCATTGCGTTCATCTTGCCGAAAGCGTCGCGCAGCTTCCCCGCCTTGAGGAGAAAGCCGCCGGGGGCGGTGGGGAAGGTGATGTACGCCTCCTCCACCCCGATCTCGTCCGGGCCGTAGGTGAGGAAGAAGTCGGCCCGGGCGTAGGGATCGACGATCGCCTGGAAGCCAAACTCGGCCTCGTGCAGCTCGAGGGAGGGCTCGCCGCCGCCCGGGGACTTCCCGATGGCGCCGACGAAATCGCCGATGGCGGAGATGTCGGGGTTGAAGACCTTGGAGCGGGACGCGGCGCCTCCGTACAGGGGCAGGTTGCCCGAGGGACCACCCGCTCCCGCGGCTCCCGCCGGCACCGCCGCCGTTTCGGCCCCGGTCGCCGGGCCGGGAGCGGGCACCACCGGCGCGGCCTGCAAGGCCTCGACCTTCGCCGCCAGCTCGTTCACCTGGGCCTGGAGGGCGGCGATCTGGCTCTTGAGCTGCTCGACCTCCTCGGCGCTCGCGGCAGGCTGTGCCAGGGCACCACTCGGGATGCCGAGCATGAGCCCGAGCCCGGCCGTGAGGAGCACGGTACGCAACGACGTGGGACGACGCATGGAGGACCTCACGCTTCGAAGGATGACTGGAACGAGGGCAGCGCTCGTCGGCCACCCGGGAGGAGCGACAGCGTCAGGCGGGCGGACCTCGTCCGGTGAGGGGAGCGCGGCCGGGGGGCACGGGCCAGGAGGCGCGGAAGCGCTCGATCCGTCCCGTCGTCGGCCGCCCCCCGGCGGCGAGGTCCTGAGCGCCCTGGGCGCCGGATGCCGCCGGACTGGCCAGGCACGCCGAACAGTGCGTCGGCGACTTGAGATGACAGTCGATTTCGTGATGCAGCGCCGGGCTCAGGCCCAGCACCACGGCGTAGACGAGAACGAGGCAGCCGAGCACACCTCCCGACCGGAGGCGACTCTCCGCACGCATCCTCCGAGTATAGTCGGAAAGGCGCGCCCCCCTTCAGGAACGGTTGCGGAAGCAGGCTATCGCTTCGAGAGCGCCCTGGTGGACCCCGTGGCGCCACCCGCGGAGCTCTCGCCACCAGCAGGCTGACCGCTCGTGTCCGAGAGGGTCACGGTCAGGGCCAGCGTTCGTGTCCCACCGCTGCCTTCAACCACAGAGGCGTCGAAACCGACTCCACCCGGCAGAGTACCCGCGAGCGTGATGAGCGGGAATGATCCCGCTCACTCGCGCCGAAGACGATGGGACCTCCCCCCCTGGACAGTCGGTGGAGAGGGGAGCCGACTTCGTGCACCAATCTTGACGTTCTCGTGATTCTTTCGTGACGGGTGCCGCGTTCTCTCCGGTAGTGGGAACGCTCGAGCGTTCCCGAGATCAAGGCAAGACCCGAAAGACCCAAGGAGAAGCTCATGAAGTCAAGAACGTTCACGCTTCTGGCCGTGGCCGCCCTCCTCCTCGCCCCCCAGGCCGTGCTGGCCGCCGGGCCGGAGGACACACCAGGCCAGGGGCACGCCGGGAGTCACGGGCGCACGGTGGGTGCGGTGTACACCATGACGAACGCCGGAGAGGCCAACGAGGTCCTCGTCTTTCACCGCCGCGCCGACGGCTCCCTGCTTCCGGCGGGCACGTACGACACCGGAGGCCTCGGCTCGCCCGGCGCCCTCGGGGGCAACCAGGGGGGAGTCGTACTGAGCGCCGACGGCCGCTGGCTCCTCGTCGTGGACTCCGGCAGCGATGAGATCTCGCTGTTCTCCGTCCATCGTCACGGCCTCCGCCTGCGGGACACGGCTCCTTCCGGAGGAGTCCTCCCGATCAGCGTGGCCGTCCACGGGAACCTCGTGTTCGTCGTAAACGCCGGCGACGACAGCATCGCCGGATTCAGGATTCGCCGGAACGGGAGACTGAGCCCCCTGGTCGGGTCGAGCCATTCCCTCAGCGGGGTGGGCACCGCGCCTGCACAGATCGGCTTCTCGCCGAATGGCCGGTTCGTGCTCGTGACGGAGAAGGCCACGAACAGCATCGACGTCTTCCGGTTGAACGGGCACGGAGGCGTGGTCGACATGGTACAGAACGCGTCGGCCGGTGTGACGCCCTTCGCCTTCGCCTTCGGCAAGCGGGGCCAGCTCTTCGTGTCCGAGGTCTTCGGGGGAGGGGAGGACGCCGGCGCGGTCTCGTCGTACCAGCTGCGGCCGGACGGGACCTTGAGGGTCATCAGCGCCTCGGTCGCCAACACCGAGACCGCCCCCTGCTGGCTCGTGGCGACGCTCGGCGGGCGCTACGTGTACACCACCAACACCCCGGACGACTCCCTCTCGGCGTATGCCACCGACTTCGGGGGACACCTCGAGCTTCTCGACGCCGACGGCCGCTCGGGCGAGCCCGGACCGGGAACGAAGCCGCTCGACATGGACCTCAGCGACGGAGACCGCTTCCTCTACACGCTGAACATCGGCAACAACAGGATCAGCACCTTCGGGGTCGGGCTGGACGGCTCCTTGACCCTGCTCTGGGACGGCCCCGGTGTGCCGGCGGGAGCCAACGGCCTGGCCGCGCGCTAGGGTCCGCGGCGCGGCGACGGTGCGGCTGTCCGTGCCCTCTTGAGGCGTATTCTAGTGGGGGGCGTACGATTGCCCCACGCCGCCGCGCCGCTCTTCTGGGCCCCATGGATCTGTGGAGGTGTCCCGTGTCGGAGAGGTACAAGGCCGATGTCCCGTCCCACGGCGTGACGCCCGAGCACGTCTTCCTCGACCGCCGCCGGTTCATCTCTGCGGTCGGGGTCGGCCTGGCCGCGGGTCCGAGCATCCTGCTGGCCGCCGGCCAGGACCAGGCCAGCCTGCTGAAGCCGCCCTACGAGAACCCGGAGGTCTTCCCCGCCGCGAGAAACCCGTCGTTCGCCCTCCCTGGCGCCATCCCGCGGAAGGACCTCACCGCCCGCAAGGTCGCGGCGGCCCACAACAACTTCTACGAGTTCCTTCCCGGACGCGGCGGCCCGGTCTGGAAGCACACCGGGGACTACGAGCCGCTGCCGTGGAAGGTCGAGGTCAAGGGTGAGTGCCAGAAGCCCCGCACGTTCGACCTCGACGACCTGCTGGCCTTCGACCAGGAGGAGCGGATCTACCACTTCCGCTGCGTCGAGCGGTGGGCGATGAACGTGCCCTGGACGGGGTTCCCGCTCTCGAAGCTTCTTCAAGCGGTGGAACCCAGGAGCTCAGCACACTACGTCCGCTTCGTGAGCGCCAAGCGCCCGACCCAGATGCCTGGTCTTCGCGAGACCCCGTGGTACCCCTGGCCCTATCACGAGGGCCTTCGCATGGACGAGGCCATGAACGAGCTCGCCCTGGTCGTCACCGGTGTCTACGGCAAGCCCCTCCTCAAGCAGCACGGGGCACCGGTCCGGATCGTCGTCCCGTGGAAGTACGGGTACAAGAACCCGAAGGCGATCGTGGAGATCGAGCTCGTCTCGAGAGAGCCCGAGACGTTCTGGGAGACCCAGCCCCACGAGTACGGCTTCCTCTCCAACGTCAACCCCTTCATCCCGCACCCGCGCTGGAGCCAGGCCGAGTCCTACTGGCTGGATGACAAGGAGCGCTTCCCGACGCCGATCTTCAACGGATACGGCAAGTACGTCGCCGGGCTCTATCCCGACGAGCCGAGAACGCTCCAGAAGCCGCTCGGGCCGGGGCAGAAGGCGCGCTGACCGAGGCTCAGGTCTCAGGACGCCATGGCGGACAGCACACAGAGGGTGCTCGTCGTCGAGGACGATCGCGAGATCGCCGGCCTCTTGAAGCTGCATCTTGAGGACGCAGGCTGCCGCGTGGAGCTGGCTCACGATGGCACGTCGGGCCTTCGGAGGGCCCAGGAGGAGAGCTACTCGCTGGTCATCCTCGACTTGATGCTGCCCGGCCTGGAAGGCCTGGAGCTCTGCCGCCGGCTGAGGGCCCGGTCGGACTACACGCCGATCCTGATGCTGACCGCGAAGTCTTCCGAGATGGATCGCGTCGTCGGGCTGGAGCTGGGCGCGGATGACTACCTCACGAAGCCCTTCAGCATCCGTGAGCTGCTGGCGAGGGTGAAGGCCCTGTTTCGCCGGATGGAGGCCCTGGCCGCCCCGAGGGAAGCCGCGGGCCAGATCGAGGTCGCGGGCCTCGCCATCGATCTCGACGGTCGGCGTGTGTCGGTCGACGGCCGGCCGGTGGACCTCACGGCAAAGGAGTTCGACCTGCTCGTCCAGCTCGCACGGCACCCGGGCCGCGTCTACACCCGGGCCCAGCTGCTGGACCAGGTCTGGGGCTCCGGCCACGACTCCTACCAGCACACCGTGAACTCCCACATCAACCGGTTGAGGGCCAAGATCGAGGCGGACCCCTCGCAGCCACGGTACGTTCTCACCGTCTGGGGGGTGGGATACCGGTTCCTCGACCCCCGCGACGCGGTCGCGAGCTGAGTTCCTTGCCCAGGACGCTCTACGGCAAGCTCGCCGCCTTCCTGCTGGTGCTCTTCGCCCTCATCGGCTCGGCGCACGTGCTGCTCACCGTGTTCACGACGAAGCGGCACATCCAGGAGGTGAACCAGCAGCTCAACCGGGGGCTCGCCGAGCATCTCGTGTCCGCCCAGATCCTCATGGAGGCCGGGCGTGTCAACCAGGCGGCGCTCGAGGAAGTCTTCCACATGCTGATGGTCATCAACCCCAACATCGAGCTCTACCTCCTCGGGCCCGAGGGGGACATCCTGGCGTTCTCCGCCCCCCCGGCGACCGTCGAGCGCGAGAGGGTATCGCTCGCTCCCATACGCCGGTTTCTCTCCGGGTCGAGCGTCCTTCCGATCCTGGGCGACGACCCTCGGGGTCGCGGCCGCCAGAAGATCTTCTCGGTTGCACCGATCCCGTTCGCAAGCGAGGGCTCGACGGTCGGGGGGTACCTCTACATCGTCCTGGCGTCGGAGGAGTACGACTCCGTGGTCGAGATGCTCGGCCAGAGCTACATCCTCCGGTTGAGCCTCGGCATGGCCGCGGTGGGCCTGCTCTTCGCGCTCCTGGGCGGCCTGGCGGGCTTCCGGGTCCTGACCCGGCGCCTGCGTGCCCTCGCCGCGTCGATGGACGAGTTCCGCCGGCGGCGCCTCGGGGGAGATGACGCTGGGGGGGACGGCCAGAGCCGCCGGAGTGGGGACGAGCTCGACGAGCTCGCCCGCTCCTTCGAGGAGATGGCCCGGCGCATCGACGACCAGATGCAGCAGCTCGAGGCAGAAGACGTGCTACGGCGGGAGCTCGTGGCGAATGTTTCGCACGACCTCCGGACGCCTCTCGCCACGCTGCACGGCTACCTCGAGACGTTGTCGTTGAAGGAGGCGACCCTCACGCCGACCGAGCGCGCCGCGTATCTCGAGGCCGCGATTCGACACAGCCAGCGGCTGGGCCGCCTGATCGACGAGCTCTTCGAGCTGGCGAAGATGGACGCGGGTGAGACACACCCCCATCCAGAGGCCTTCTCCATGGCCGAGCTCGTCCAGGACGTGGTGCAGGAGTTCCAGCTGCGGGCCGCCGAGCGGGGGATCCAGCTCGAGGCCCACCCGGGCGTTGACCTGCCCTTCGTCGAGGCCGATATCGGCATGGTCGAGCGCGTCCTGGAGAACCTCCTCGAGAACGCCCTCCGCTACACACCCGAGCGGGGCCGTGTGACCGTCCGCACCATCCCGGACGGCCCCAACCTCCACATCGAGATCGAGGACACCGGCAGCGGCATCGCCCCCGCCGACCTGCCCCGGATCTTCGACCGCTTCTACCGGGCGGGCGCCGACGGGTCGATGGCGGGGGGGAGTGGGCTGGGTCTCGCCATCAGCAAGCGGATCCTCGAGCTCCACGGGTGTCCGATCGAGGCGAGAAGCACGCTGGGCCGCGGGACCACCTTCGCGTTCGGCCTGCCCGTCGTGCCGATGCCGACCGCACCCCCGACGAGCCAGCCCCGCGGGGACCCGGGGGACTGAGGTGGGCGCCACGGTCCGGCGACGACGCCAATACGGCGTCTCTGCCACCAGTCGGGTCCGTGGTCCGTGAACCGGTACTGCCACAGGACCAGCCGCACCTCGTGGGGAGGTGTGGCCGCAAATGGCGAGGGGCCCAGGAGGGCAAGCACTTCCTGGTCACCCCGTAGGACCGCCTCCACCAGCCGGGCGAGCCAGGGGTCTCCCCGCTGGAGCCACGATGCGTCGACACCGGAGGGGCCGGCGAGGCTCTCTGCCCGCAGGGCCGCGAACCACATCTGCCAGTCGAGGCGCGGCATGTGGGGGGCAAGGAATCGCGGTGCGCGGGCCGGGTCCCCGGCCTTGTATCGGAAGGGCAGGGACGTCCAGTCCCCGTCCTCGGCCCGGGCCTCGACCTGGATCTCGGGGCGGGTGGTGGTCATCACGCGGAAGAGGCCATACGAGTTGCTGATGAGGAAGGGCGACGCCGCGGCGGTCAGGACGCGGAGGGGTCGGGGCTCGAGGCGGCGCAACCGCGGGGCGTTGAAGGAGCCGAGCAGCGGGGGAACCTGGAGCAGCACGAGGAGGACGGCGAGGACGGTGACGAGGGGACGGCGCGGTCGGGAGAGTCCCTCGGGGGGCGTGTCCGCTCCGGTGTCGGGCACCCGTATGACGGCGGGGAACGCGTGGTCGTCGAGCAGGGCGAGGCAGAGGGCGATCGTCAGCAGGTTGAAGAAGCCGTAGTTCCCGGTGGCGCCGATGGCCAGCTGGAGGATCACGAATGCCCAGAACGCGACGAGCCGGGGCCGGCGGGGAGCGAAGACGAGGAAGGGCACGACGAGCTCCACGGCGAGCATGAGCGCGCACGAGACGCGTTGCGCCAGCAGCGGCAGCTGGCTTGCGTACCACGACAGGGGGTTGGGGATGGGCTGCGTCCAGTAGTGGTAGTCGAGGGCGGTGAGGTTCCGCCAGGTGGGATCGCCCCACGCGAGCTTGGTGACGCCGGAGCTCCACATCAGCTTGAACACCAGGACCCGCAGGAGCCAGATCGCCACCGGCGCCGGGGGAGGCTCGCGGCTCGGCCGGCGCGGTCCCAGGTGGTTCCAGGGCGCCAGGAGGAGGGCGAGGAAGCCGGTCTCGGTCAGGAGGACGTCCCACTGGAACGACAGGAACGCCTGGCCGAGGTGGACGAGGGACAGGTAGAGGGCGAAGCACACGGCGAAGAGCGGTCCCTGGGAGAACCCCAGGGCCGCGAGGGCGGCGGCCGCGGCTCCCCCGTAGCACATGACGGACAGGGCGGTGTCGCCGGCGCCGAGCCAGCCCAGGGTGGGCAGGAGAAGGACCGCCTCACCACCCCGCAGCCTCTGCGCCCACTCGAGGAACTCGCCGGCCGGCAGGAGGCCAGCTTCGCCTACGAGGCCGTGTACCTGCACGCCGAGGGAGACGAAGGCCACGAGGTAGACCAAGGCCAGGGCCCGGAGGAACACGGCGCGGGTGAGACGGAACCGCGGCGGGCCGACGAGGTCGCCCACGAGGAGGTGGACGACGCGGGCGGCCAGGGAACGGTTGGCGGCCACAAGACGGTAGCCCCACTCCGACGCCGCGGCGAATCCCGGGACCCACCGGTGAGCGAGGAGCGGAAGGCGGGCGCCCACGAGGGCGAGGGCCCGGTAGACCGCCTCCGCGCCCCGGCTCACCCGACCGTCGGTCTCCACGAGGTGGACCGCGGCGGCAAAGGCCTCCCGGGGGATGTCCGGGAAGCGGTCGTGGGCCGACTGGTACGGCTCGAAGGCGATCCGGTCCCCGGCGCGGGCGCGGAGGTGGTCCACGCTGCGGCGGCAGAAGCCGCAGTCGCCGTCCCAGATGACGAGGGGGCGCTCCAATGCCCTGATTGCACCACCCGCACGGGCGCCCCGCAACTGGGGTCCGCCGCGGTCGCGCGTCCCCTTGCGCGGGGGTTCGCCGGCCGTGATGCCGTGCCGGACGATCGGTCTCAGATGGCGTTGAGAAACTCGAGAAGCGCCTCCTGCTCGTCGGGGGAGAGCCGGTCGAACGCGTCGCGTGCCGCCGCGCCCTGGTTCGCGTGACGACGGATCGCTTCCCCGATCGTGGGGGCCGAGCCGTCGTGGAGGTAGGGTGCACTCTCCCTGAGCCCCCACAAGGGTGGTGTTCGAAGCTCGTTTGCCCCCGCGCCCCCCTGGACGATTCCGTCCCCGGTACCCACGTCGTGCAGAAGGAAGTCGGAGAACGCTTTCACCGTGGTCCCGCCGATGGCACGAATGGGGCTCCGGGCCTGGTAGCGGTCGTAGTGGCAGACAGCGCAGCCGACTCTCTCGAATCCGATCCTGCCGGACACGTCCCGCCCCTGCTTGCCTCGGCGGCCTCGTAGGCGCCGGCCGGAGCGTTCGTCCTCCACGGGTGGGGGAGCGAGCAGGCGCATGTAGTGGGCGAACAGCTCGAAGTCGCCGTCTTCGTCTTCCGGGTCGGGGACGGTGTCGCAGGCCGCGAGCCGGGACTGGTCTCCGTTCGGGGCGTTCTCGCGTGGGAACACGTGGTTCGTGATTCCCATCTCGTTGAGGTAGGCGTCCGCGCTGAAGCTGAGAAGCGTGGCCTGCTGGGCCTTCCAGCCGAAGCGCCCGACGCGGGTCACGCCACTCGCCGCGTCCACCACCCTGTGGATGCGCCCCGCCTGCTCCGGGTGGTTTCGAGCCTGCAGGGCAGCGTACCGCTCGATGCTCCGGTCGGGGACCGCCTCTATGAGACCGGAGCCGAAGAGGGGCGTCGACTGGCGCGGGGCGATCACGTTGGCGTTGGGAGGCACTGCCTCGGCGCAGTCCGGCGAGACGGCCAGGGACTGGAAGAGCGAGCCACCCGGCAGGTCGAAGTGGTCGGTTCCGTCGAAGAGCTGTGCCCGGGTCTCGTTCTGCGGCGAGCTCCCTCCGGTCGCCGGGATTCCATGGCAGATGACACAGGAGGTGCCGTTGAAGATGGGGCCGAGGCCGTCGTCGGCGTCCTCGACGGCTTCGAACTTCTCCTTGCCAGCAAGGAAGAGCTGCCGTTCCTCCGCCGTGAGCCCGCGGAGGGGCTCGCCCATGCGAGGGGCGCGACCTCGAGCTACGGCCGTATCATTCGCGGTCCAGATCAAGACGCCGGCAGCCAACGGCGAGAGAGCGGTGAGGAGAGTTCTGGTGGAGCTCATGGGAGGTCTCCTTCCATCCATGAACGTGGTTTGGTGCGCGGACCCCGAGGTGGGGACCGGCGTGTCGGCGCCGCATCGTTGGCCGCCCGGCTGCCAGAGGCATTCGGGGAGGGCGATCGGCTGAGGGGCCCGGGTGAGCGTTCCCGCTGGAGGATCTCAGGCTAGCGCGCGTCTCTCCGACCTGGCGTGATGCCGCTCACGGGCGTGACGCGGCTCACGTTCTCCCGGTGGAAGCGAGCCCACGCATCTCGACGGCGCACACGGCGGGCCATGCCGTCCCGGAGTCCGGAGCGCCCCTGCGTGTTCCCAGCCCGGTCAGAAGCGCAGCGTGTACTGGGCCTTGGCCGACACCTTCCGGTCCTGCGGCCTGAACCGGAGGTCGTCCTCCTCGTGGATCCAGCCCTGGTTGAAGGCGAAGAGGAAGTCGCTTCCGGGCTGCAGCGTCCAGCGCAGGCGCGTCTGCCAGCCCAGGTTCCTCGACCTGTTGTCGTACTGGACCAGGGTGGAGACCGAGAGCCGGGGTGACGCGCTGTAGTCGACCCGCGACGAGAGGATCGTGGCGGTGAAGTCCCCCTCCGGCAGCCGGGCCCAGGTCTTGTTGCCCTCGACCGTGAGCGTGAGCCAGGGAGGGAGCTTCACGGTGAGCGAGCCGCGCACCTCTTCGGCCTCCCCGGACCAGAAGTTCCCCCAGGAGAACCCGAGGCTCCCCTGGAGCCGGCGCTTCGCGGCGGTGCTGATCGGGAAGCTGCTGAACCGGGTAAACCGGTACTCTCCCGGCGGCACGACCACCCCGGGAGAGATCTCGAACGGCTCGAAGACCCGCTCGTACCGGGGGTTGAAGTCGACCAGCGCGTGCATGCTGTCCCCGAGGTTGAAGTGCCAGTCGACGAGCGTCATGTAGAAGCTCCAGCTCTCCACCGCGTCCTTGTCCAGGCGCGTGAAACGCGTGTAGTAGAAGTCGTGGAACATCTGCTGGATGTTCAGGAGGTTCTTCGGCCGGGGATTGAAGCTGCCGGCCACGCGGAGCAGGCGGACATTGCTGCGCTGTACGAAACCGAGAGCGGGATCGAAGTTGTCCTGGATCTCCCGGACCACGACCTGGGCGTCCCACTTGTCGTTGGGGTAGCGGGCGGAGAAGCCCTACGACCAGTCGTTGCCGGAGCGGCCCTCCCGCACGCTCCTGGCGGCGTAGGCCGTCACGTCGAAGTTGCGCTCCCCGCCCAGGAACCGGGACGTGGTCAGCCGCAGGTCCAGGCCGTAGGTCTGGGCCGAGCGGTCCGAGGCGGGGTCGCCCCCGGTGAAGATGGCGCCGGCATAGGACTGCTCGAAGAAGTTCCACTTCATCCGGGCGACCATCAGGTTCTGCGGGTCGACCACGTCCGCCAGCTCGCCGGTTCGGACGGCGAGGACGCCCACGTCGCTCCGGCCGATCTTCCCGGTGAGCTTGGCGCCCACGTCGAGGGGTACCTCCTCGCCGTTCAGCAACCCGATGCGGCGGCTGAAGAACGGAAAGACGTCGGCCCTTGCCGGGGGGATCCCTCCCGGCGGCTCGGGACCGGTGCTGGCGAAGGCGAAGACTCCGGTGTCCTCCAGGAAGAACGCCCGCTTCTCCGGAAAGAGGAGAGAGAAGCGGTCGAGGCTGATCTGCCGCTCGTCGACCTCAGTCTCGCCGAAGTCCGTGTTACGGGGGCGCCTGCGGCGATCGAGACGGGCATATGATTCACCGTATTCACTCTCGGAGGGACCCGTGAGACCCCAGGCGTCGCGAACTGTTGCCGTCTCCCCGCTGCTGCTCTCCGTCGGTCTTTCCCTGATCGTCTCGGTGACGAGCGTGGCCGCGCCGATACCCGAGTCCGCGTACGCCGACCTCGACTGGCGGCTCGTCGGGCCCCACCGCGGAGGCTGGGCCACCGCGGTGGCGGGTGTCCCCGGCGACGCGGCCACCTGGTACTTTGGCGGCGCGGACGGCGGCGTCTGGAAGACCACCGACGCCGGATCCACGTGGCGGCCACTATTCGACCGACAGGGGAGCGCCTCCATCGGCGCCCTGACCCTCGCCCCGAGCGACCCCGACGTGATCTGGGTCGGCACCGGTCAGGTCCACCAGCGCTGGGACATCGTCGACGGTGACGGCGTCTACCGCTCCACCGACGCCGGCGCCACGTGGACCCATCTCGGACTCGAGGACACGCGCCACATCGGTGCCCTGTGGGTCGATCCCGAGGATCCGGACACCGCGATCGTGGCGGCGCTGGGGCACGTCTTCGGCCCCAACGAGGAGCGGGGCTTGTTCCGAACCGAGGACGCCGGGCGGACGTGGGAGCGCGTCCTGCACGAGGACGCCACCACCGGGGCCGTCGACCTCGCCTGGAACCCCGAGCTTCCCGATGTCCTCTACGCCTCGCTGTGGCAGGTGCGGCGCCACCCGTGGCTCGACTACTTCCAGCCGACCGTGGGCGAGGGCAGCGGCATCTACAGGTCCACCGACCGCGGGCGGACCTGGACCGCCGTCGCGGGCGTCGGTCTGCCGGACGAGCCGCTCGGCCGGATCGAGCTTGCCATCGCCTCGGGCGCAGGGGGACGACGGGTCTGGGCGGCGGTCGAGACCGCCGACGCCGGCAACCTGTATCGTTCCGACGACACCGGAGTCACCTGGGAGCTCGTGAACGACGACCCGGAGCGCATCGCCTCGAACTACATGAGCTGGCTGGTCCCCGACCCTCGCGATCGCGACGTCGTGTGGACGGGCGGGCGGCCGCTGCGCCGCTCCGACGACGGGGGCCGGACCTTCCGGATCGTCCGCAGCGCACCGGGCGGCGACGACTACCACGCGCTGTGGCTGGATCCGACCGACCCGCGCCGCATGATTCTGGGCGCCGACCAGGGCGCCGTGGTCAGCCTCAACGGCGGTGTGAGCTGGAGCAGCTGGTACAACCAGCCGACGGGCCAGTTCTACCGTCTCGCCGTGGACGACGAGTTTCCCTACCGCATCTACAGCGGCCAGCAGGACAGCGGCACCGTCGGCATCGCCAGTCGCAGCGACTACGGCCAGATCACGTTCCGCGACTGGAGCCCCGTGGGCGGCGATGAGCGGGACGGCGACGTGCCCGACCCCGCGAACCCTGATGTCGTCTACGGCGCGGGTCTCGGCGGCCGCCTCTCGAGGTGGGATCGGCGCACGGGTCAGGTGCAGAACGTCTCGCCGTGGCCGGTTTCGAGCTACGCCGCGCGGCCGGGCACCACGCGCTACCGCTACGACTGGATCACGCCGCTGTCCATCTCGTCGCGACCCCCGCACGCGATCTACGTCGGGGCGCAGGTCCTCTTCCGCTCGCTCGACGGCGGGCAGACCTGGGCGACGATCAGCCCCGATCTGACAGGGGCCGACGCCGGCGTCAACGACTGCGACGGTGACGTACCCGTCGAGCGCGCGACCGCCTGCGGCTTCGGGACCATCTTCGCCATCAGCCCGTCGCCGGTGGCGGACGGCCTCGTCTGGGTGGGCACCACCAACGGCCGCGTGCAGCTCACGCGGGACGATGGCGCCCACTGGAAAGACGTCACGCCACCGGCCCTCGGCGACTGGGCGAAGGTCAACATCATCGACGCCTCCGCGATCGTGGCGGGCACCGCATACGTGGCCGCGGACCGTCATCGCCTCGACGACCGAACCCCCGTGGCCTACCGCACCCACGACTACGGCGCCACCTGGACCGAGATCGGACACGGGCTGCCCGAGGGAGCGTGGGTGGGCGTGATCCGCCAGGACACGCGGCAGCCCGACCTGCTCTTCGCGGGGACCAGCCGCGGCGTGCACGTCTCCTTCGACGATGGGGAGCACTGGCAGAGTTTGCAGCTCGACCTGCCCACCACCGGAATCAACGACCTGCGCGTTCACCGGGGTGACGTCATCGTGGCGACCCAGGGCCGCGCGATCTGGGTCCTCGACGACGTGACGCCGCTGCGAGCGCTCGCCGCGGGCGGCACCCCCGAGGACGTCGCGCTGGTCTCGCCGGCCCCGGCCCTCCGGCTGCGGTTCAACCAGAACAAGGACACGCCGCTGCCCCCGAACGAGCCGCGTGGGGAGAACCCACCCGCGGGCGCGGTCATCGACTACGTTCTCCCTGCCGGCAGCGACAGCCCGGTGAGCCTGGAGATCCTCGACGCGCACGGGAACGTGGTGCAGCGTTTCCACAGCCACGAGAGCACGCCGCCGCGCGAGGCACGGGTCTACATTGCCGACGTGTGGCGAGGGGACCCTCCGCGTCCGGGGAGCGGTCCCGGGCACCACCGCTTCGTCTGGGACCTGCGCCTGCCGCCGCCACCCACGCTCGAGTCGCGCTACGCGATCGCGGCCGTCCCCGGCCGGCCGACGCCTCTCCAGCCCCAGGGCGCCTTCGTGCTGCCGGGGCGCTACACGGTGCGCCTGGCGGCCGGCGGCAGGATCCAATCTCAGCCACTCGTTGTGGAGATGGACCCTCGTGTCGAGGTGAGCCTCGCCGAGCTGGAGGCGCTGCTGGCGTTCCAGGGTGAGGTCGCGGCCGCGCTCGCACGGGCGGTGGCGCTCGCGAGGGCGACCGAGGACGACGCCCGCCTCGCCGCGCGTGAGACGGCACGCTCCGTGGCCGGCGCCCTCACCTCGCTCGCCACCGACCTCGAATGCGCCGATCGTGCCCCGACCGGGCCGCAACGCGCGCTGCTCGAGACCGAAGCGCGGCGGCTCACCGAGAGCGACGCGCACCCGTGAGCAGCCGACCGCGCGCTAGAAGCCCCAGGTGGCGGAGACAAATGGTCCTCCACCCTGGAAGCCGCCGGTCACGAGCACGCCATCCGGCCGCGGACCTCTGCCTCCGCCCAGCACCGCGCTGAACGCCACCACCGGGGGGGCGGGGCCATGGACGACGGGCTCGGCCGCCTCCTCCGTGCCACGGTCGAAGAGACGTGGCACCACCCACCCCGCCGCGGCGCCGATGGCGGCTCCCACGAGCACGTCGGTCAGGTAGTGCCGGTCCGCGGCGATCCGCAGATAGCCGCTGGCGGCGGCGAAGGTGAGCCCGGTGGCCCAGACCCACTCCTTTCCCTCGTCGTCCCGGAGCGAGGCGAGGCTCGCGGTGGACACGGCGAGGGAGAAGGCGAGGCCGGTGTGACCGGAGGTGAACGACAGCATGCTCTCTCGCGAGCCCCGGCGCTGTCCCGGGAGCGGGTCGTCGAAGTGGGCCCACGGCCGCTCACGGCGGAAGACGTACTTGGTGCCCTGGGTGAGCGCCATGTTGACGGCCGCGGACTCGAGCACGATCAACATCTCTCCGCCGAATCCGCTCCCCACCCCGCCGCGGACCCCGATGAAGGCAGCCGCGGGCGCGGCCAGGGACAGGGCGAGGGACACGTTGCTCCAGCGGTGGGCCTTCTCGCGGTCGGACCAACGCCAGTGACGGCGCGCCGCGGCGTCCAGGCCGTTGAGGGTGTCTCGTCCCTGATCGTCGCGGTCGCACCAGAGACAGGTCCAGGTCTTCGAGGGGTCGGTCAGGTGGGGCGGCCCGACCATCCCCGCCACCCCGACCAGGGTGACGGGGACGTCCACCGACGGCCGATACTCCAGGCCTTCACTGAACCCGTCCTGCGCCTGCAGGCCGGCCACGGGCAGGCCCACGACGACGAGCAGAACGGGGAGGGAGCGGGCCATCTTCGGCATCGTAGCCGATGGCGGGTCACGCCGTGCACGCGGTTGTGCCCCAGCGCTCGTTCAGCAAGCCATCGACGACTGAGCGGCGAGAGAGCTTTCTCACCGTCGTCCCCTTCCACTTTCGCTGCGCGATTCCCTTCCGGGAAACGCTGGAGGGCGAAGGGAGATGGTCATGACGACACCGAGCTCGAGGTGGGGGGGCGTGGGGCTGGCGGTGGCCGCGCTCACCGTGGGGATGGGCGCCGCGACGGCCAGCGGGCAGGAACGGGGCGCCGCCTTCGGGCTCAAGGCCGGCGTCACCCTCGCCAGCTTCCGGGGCGACGCGGCGGCCCTCAGCGACGGCAGCAGGGAGTTCTTCCCCGGGAACCGGGTGGGGTTCGTGGGCGGCGCCTTCGTCGCCCTTCCCATGGGACCGAGGGTCCTCCTCCAGCCCGAGGTGGTCTACACGCAGAAGGGCGCTCAATACTCGGGTGAGCCGGGGAGGGAGACCTGGCAAGCCGAATATCTGGAGATCCCCCTGCTGCTCAAGCTCCTCCTGGGGAGCGGACCGGCACGGCCTGCCCTCTTCGCCGGTCCGGCCGCGGGTTTCAAGATCGACGCGAAGGTCGTGGGCCGGAGCCCTGGCGGGGAGGAGGACGAGAACAGCGCGATCGGGGACGCCGTCCGCTCCGTGGACTGGGGCCTCGTATTCGGGGCCGGGGTCGACATCGCCGCGGGCGACGGCACCCTGACCCTGGAGGGGCGCTACGCCCGGGGCCTCTCCCCCCTCGCGAAGGACCCGGAGCGCCCGGTCCAGACCCGCTCGACCTTCGATCCCAAGCACGGAGTCCTCTCCTTGCAGGTCGGTTACGCCTTCTGATCAGCACTCCACGGTGACGTGCGAGGGGCCTCCTCCCGGAGAACGGGTGGGGGCCCCGGCGCTTTTCGTTGCGCGTTTCGCCGCCGGGTTGCGCACGAGAGGGTGAGGAGGATGCAAATGAAGAAGTGGCACAGAGTGACGGCGTTGGCGGTGGCGAGCCTGTCTCCCTTCCTGCTGGGGGCGTGTGGCGGGGGCTCCGAGGGAGTCACGGGCTCGAGCCCGCGCTTCCCCAGCGTCAGCGGCAACTGGCGGGGGGAATGGTCGGCGGGCGCGAGCCGCCCGGCCGCGGCGACCCTCAGCCTGACCCAGAGTGGAGACCGGGTGCAGGGGACGCTGGCCGTGGGCCGGGACGTGAACGAGATCACCGGCACGATCAGCGAGTTCGGAGTGCTGGAGTTCACCGGGCGGGACACCAACGAGGCGAACGGGTGCGACGCCTACTACAGCGACCGTCCCCACCTGTCCCTGAGCGACCAGAGCTCCGAGCTGGGTGGCCCGGTGCGCCGGGTCTCGTGGGACTGCGTCTCCGGGCGGCGCTCCAACGAGGGCGGGGTGATCGAGCTGGAACGGGTGCTCTGAGGAGGAGGCCATGAAGCGCCTGACC
>JAJDNS010000038.1 GCA_022340585.1 Acidobacteriota bacterium | reverse complement strand
CCCATCGAGCCGCGCGAGCGGGCCCGGGCCCGAAAGCGGTACTCGTGGCCGGGCTGGACGTCGATCCGATCGCCCGGTCCGTACTTCCCGTCGACCTCGATCTCCAGGATGGGGCCGTTGGTCGAGAAGCTCCGGCCTTCCTTCAGCCCCCGCATGAAGCTCGGGCAGTCGAAGGCGTCCTGGTCGAGCCGGACGTACACGCGGTCGTACCCGACCGGCGAAGTTGAGGTCCTCGGCCCGCAGGATCAGCGGGATGTCCGCGGGATCGCGGTGGACGTGCATGTCCGCCGAGTACCAGCCGGCGCCGTTCATGTCGATCCAGCGGCGCAGTCGGACCGGCACGACCGTGTCGCGGGAGACGTCCAGGTCCCGCTCGACGGGGACGTACTCCAGCCCGCGCTCGATCCTGAGCCGGTACTTCCCGGGCGCGAGGTCGAGCGCGAAATCCCCGGGAACCAGGAAGTGCCGCTCGTCGCCTTGCCAGTAGGACGAGGACCCCGGGGGCAGGAGTGACTCGGCCCCTCGCCACAGGGAGACATGGGCCGGAACCGGCGACCCCCCGGCACCGTCGGCGACCTGGACGCGCACCGTGGCTGCCGCGGCGACGCCGACCCCGGCTCCTGCCCACCACGCCAGGGCCCACGCGAGACGTGCGCTGGCTCTCATGGGTGGCCACTACGATACACGCGAGCCCTGCCAAGGACACGATCGCCACGGCGGGATCGTGTCCCTGGTCTACCCTCCGATCGGCGGAGAGAGAAGCCGGCGAGGGATCATCCGCAGTCGTCGAGGTCGTTGCAGCTCTGGGCCTGGAGGCAGGAGAGATAGGACGCGTCCCAGTCGCCTTCCGCCCGGCACTCGCTCATGCAGGCGTCGACCTCCCAGCCGGTGCAGTCCGACCAGATCTGGCAGGCCTGGTCGCACCACTGGGTCGTCTCGGAGTCCGAGTCGCAGCTCGGCCCGGCCAGGAAGAGGATCACTGCGGAGACCAGCAGAATCCGCTTCATGAGCACCTCCCCGCGCGCTCCGGGTGGGGCGCGCGCTCCTCATTCTCGCCATGCCTGTTCCGTGGCCCGAAGCCTAGGCGGGACTGGCGGCAGCGGTCAAGGAAAACGCAGGGCGCCGGCTCGGACGGATCAGAGGCCGAGAAGGGTCCGGGCGTAGAGGAGAAGCGCGACGACGGGCAGCGCGAGCACGGTGCGCCACTCGCGGTTGAGGCTCACTCGCGACCAATCGAGGTGCGAGGAGCGGGGGCCGCCGGGGGTGAGGCGGGGCCAGAAGGGCGGCACCTCCGCCGACCAGGCCGCGAACTCCTCCGGGAACTTCTTCGCCAGGAAGTCCGTCTCCTCGCGCATGACCGAGGGAAAGAAGGCCAGGAAGTAGGCGGCCACGGCCAGCACCACCCAGAGGCTGGACGACGCCACCGCCACTCCGAGGGCCAGGAGGAGGCTGCCGACGTAGAGGGGATGGCGGCAGTGGGCGTAGGGCCCCCCGGTGGCCAGGGTCTTCGTCTTCTCGATGTGCCCGGAGGCCCAGATGCGAACGGCCTCGCCGGCCAGGACCAGGGGCAGCCCGAGGGCCATGGACACGGGCGTCGGGCGCGCCAGGACGACGACGGCCAGGCCGACGAGCCAGCCGACGGGGACTCTATACCTGGACGGCATGGCTTTGCCGCTCCCGGGCCGAGGCGAGGCGCCGCACCGCGGCGTTCAAGACCTCCGCCACCGGGATCTCGGCCATGACCCCGGCGTGGCGCGAGCACGTCCGACTGTAGCAGGGCGCGCAGGGCGGCGGACGCCGGACCACCTCGTCGGAGGGGTCGAACGGGCCGTTGCGCGCCGGGTCGGTGGGCCCGAAGAGGGCGACCACCGGAGTCGAGACCGCACACGCCAGGTGCAGGGGCCCGGTGTCCGCGGCGACGACCACACGGGCCCGCCGCGCCAGCTCCACGTAGTCGAGGAGGGTGGTCGCGAAGGACCGGACCGCGGCCCCGTCGGACGACGCGACCACCCGGTCGGCGAGATCCTCCTCGCCGGGGCCCCAGGTGACGACGGTGCGCAGACCGCGCTGTCGGAGCCCCTGGGCGAGCTCCCCGAAGCGCTCCGCGGGCCACAGCTTGCTCTCCCAGCCCCCGGCGGGGTTGAGGACGACGAAGTTCTCCACGGACAGGTCCCGGAGCCCGCCTGTGACGCGGGTCGCGGTCTCCTCGGAGTACGGAAGAGGGAACTCGCGCAGGCCGGTGGCCTCGATGCCCAGGGGGCCGAGGAGCGAGAGGTTCTTGTCGATGACGTGCTCGCGGCCGGGGGGCAACTCCACCTGCTCGCCGATCAGGACGGCGGACGCGGGCTCCCGGCGCCAGGGGCGGGCGAAGCCGACCACCTGGCGCGCCCCGGCGAGACGCGCCCAGGCCGCCGACTTCCACAGGCCCTGGAAGTCCAGCGCGACGTCGTAGCGCTGGCCTCTCAGGGCGCGGGCGGCACGGCGCGCCTCCGACCACCGGAAGGCCTTCGCCCCCGGGGCGGCCACGACCGCCTCGAGCGCGGGGTTGCCCTCGAGGAGCTCACGGCCGGGAGGCTCCACGATCCACCCCGGCTCCCACCCGTGCTGCCTCAGTGCGGCGAGAGTGGGCAGGGTGTGCACCACGTCTCCGATCGACGAGAGTCGGACGATCAGGGCCTTCATCTGCGGATCCTCGTCAGGAGCGCGCTCGTGTCGTGGCTCTTGGGATCACCGACGATCGCCACTCGGCCGCCGTACGAGCGCACGATCTCGCGCTCGGGAACGGTCTCCTCGGTGTAGTCGGTGCCCTTGCAGTGGACGTCGGGCCGCAGGGTGAGGAGGAGACGACTCACGTCGTCCTCCTCGAACACGACCACGTGGTCGGTGGCCCGCAGCGCGGCGACGAGGAGAGCGCGGTCCTCGGCGGGCATCACCGGGCGACCCTCGCCCTTCAGGCGCCGGACCGAGTCGTCGCCGTTGACCCCCACGACCAGGACGTCGGCCTCGGCCCGCGCTCCCTCCAGATAGCGCACGTGACCGACGTGGAGCACGTCGAAGCACCCGTTGCCGAGGGCCACGGTCCGCCCCTCACGGCGCGCCGCCTCCACCCGCTCGCGCACACGCTCCAGCGACGCGACCTTGGACGCCGCCTCTCTCACCTCGCTGCGCCCTCCCGGGCCGCGCCAACGAGCTCGTTCGACGTGACCGTGGCCGTCGCGTGCTTCATCACCACGATCCCCCCGGCGTAGTTGGCGAGAAGGCTGGCCTCCCTCGGCGTGGCCCCCGACGCGAGAGCGAGGGTGAAGGTGGCGATGACGGTGTCGCCGGCCCCCGTCACGTCCGCCACCTGGTCCGTCCCGTAGATCGGGATGTGCAGCGTGGGCCGCCCCGTCTCGAACAGCGCCATCCCGTGGCTGCCCCGGGTGACGAGGACGGCCTGGCACTCGAGCGTGTCCAGGAGCGTCCGTCCCGCGCTCTCCAGCCGGGCCCGGTTGTGCCCGATGGTCATCCCGAGGGCGGCCTCCACCTCCGGCTCGTTGGGCGTCACCGCGGTCATGCCGCGGTAGCGCAGCAGGTCGAAGCGCGAGTCGACGGTGACGGGGACGCGGCGACGACGGGCCAGCGCCACCGCCGCCTTCACCAGCTCCGGGGTTAGAAGGCCGAAGCCGTAGTCGCTGACGAGGACGCCGTCGACCGGGCCGGTGTAGGCGCGGAGCGCCTCGAGGACCGCGCGCCGGGCGGCGCTGGGCCGCCCAAGGGAGCTCGACTTGTCGATGCGGACGATCTGCTGCTTGGTCGAGTGCGGGCGCCCGGCGAGGATGCGGGTCTTGACCGGGGTCCGGTAGCCGGCCGCGCTCACGACCCGCGAGGTCGGGATGCTTCTCTCCCGCAGCTGCTGCCTCAGGGTTCGGCCGGGCTCGTCCCGGCCCAGGACCCCGAACGGGATCGGTCTCGCTCCCAGGGTGGAGATGTTGTGGATGGCGTTGGCCCCGCCCCCGAGACGCACGTCGGTGGTGTCGTAGCGGAGGATGAGGACGGGCGCCTCGCGGCTGATGCGCTCCACCTTCCCGTACACGAACTCGTCGGCCACCAGGTCGGCCACGACCAGCACCCGCCGGCCCCGGAACTCCCGAACCAGCCGGTCCAGCGGCTGCGCGTCCTTCGAGGTCACGCTTCCCTCCCGAGGACCGGCCGGCGGCCGGATGCCGTGGCCAGGGACACGGTCATGGCGACTGTGTCCTCGACAGGATCTGCTCCACCGCCTCGAGCACGTGGGCGGCGACGAGGTCCGGGGGGCGTTCCCAGCCCGGGGCCAGGTGCTCGAGCTCGCCGCGGCCGTAGCCGGTCTTCACCAGCGCGCCCCGCGCCCCCGCGTTCCAGGCCACCTGGAGGTCGCCCAGGCGGTCCCCGACCACCCACGACCGGGAGAGGTCGGCACCGAGCTCGGACTCGGCCCGGCGCAGCAGCCCCGGACGGGGCTTGCGGCAGTCGCAGTCCATCCGGTAGGGCGGCTCGCCCAGCGTGGGGTGGTGCAGGCACACGTAGACCTCGTCGAGGCGCGCTCCTCCCGACGCCATCGCCTTCTGCAGCTTGTCCATCACCTGGTGGACGACCTTCTCCGGGAAGTAGCCCCGGGCCACCCCGGCCTGGTTCGTCACCAGCACCGCCAGCCAGCCCGCGCGGTTGATGGCGCGCACCGCGTCCACCGACCACGGGTACAGGCGGAAGCGGGAGGGGTGGTTCACGTATCCCACCTCGTGCGACAGCGTGCCGTCGCGGTCGAGGAAGATGGCCGGACGCTTCGCCCCGGTCATGACGCCAGGAGCTCCAGGGCCTCGGACGCGACCCGGTCCACTCCGACCCGGGTCATGCAGTGGTGGTCGATCGGGCACTCGCGCAGGAGGCACGGCGCGCAGTCGGCGTGCTCGCGCACGACCCGTGACGCTCCGCCGACCGGTGCAGTCTCGGTCCAGTCGGTGGAGCCGAACACGGCCACGAGGGGGACGCCGAGGGCGGCGGCCACGTGCATCGGTCCGGAGTCGTTGGTGAGAAGCAAGCGGAGGCGCGAGAGCACTCCCACGAGCTCGGCCAGGGTCGTCTCCCCGCACAGGACCCTCACCGGCGCCTCCATCCCCTCGGCGATGGCCTCGGCCAGGGGCCGCTCCTTCGGGCCACCCACGAGGGCGACCTTCGCCCCGGCCCGGCGGGCCACGATGTCCGCCGCCGCCCCGAAGCGCTCGGGGAGCCAGCGCTTGGCCGAGCCGTAGAAGGCCCCGGGGTTGACGCCGATCCACGCCCCCTCGCCGAGGAGCTCCGCCCCTCGGTCGCTCCATTCCCCGGGGCAGCGGAGCGTGGCGTCGGGTGGCCCCTCGGTGGCGATCCCCAGGCCCTCGAGCATGGCCCGATAGTAGTACACCTGGCTCCGGCCCCTGACCGCCGGCGGCACCGGGCAGCGGCGGGTGAGGAGGAGCCCGCGTCCGTCGGTGGCGTAGCCCCAGCGCTCGGGGATGCCGGCCCGCCACACGGCGAGGGCGGTGGCGAAGGAGTTGGGCAGGAGCAGGGCCGCGTCGTGCTGGCCCCGCAAGGCCTCGGCGTCGGCCGCGAGTCCCTGGCTCTCCCGCACCGCGTCGACCTCGGGCACGGCGCGGTAGAGATCGGCCACCCACCCCCGGGCGAGGACCTCGAGCCGGGCGTCGGGAAACGCCCGCCGGGCATCCCTCAGCGCGGGGAGCGAGAGGACCACGTCCCCCACCCAGTTCGGGGCCCGCACCAGGAGCCGACCGATCTCGCTCACCGGACACCTTCCCCGGGAGCTCCTCCGCTCGCCTTCCCGGGCCGGGGCGCGCCGCCGCCGCCCGCTCCGGCTTCGCCCGGCGGCCGGGTCTTCCAGCGCCGGTGAAGCCACAGCCACTGCTCCGGGTGCTCGCGCACCCAGCCCTCGATGATCGAGGTCAGCCGCTGGGTGAGGGCGGCGACGCCCTCCGGGCCACGGCCCCCCTTCCACTCGACCTCCGGGCCATAGACCATCTTGTAGCGCCCGTCGGCCCCGAGCACGCAGTGCACGGGCACGATCATGCACCCCGTCTTCAGGGCGAGGGCCGCGGCCACGGTCGTGGTGCAGGCCGGTCGACCGAAGAACTCCACGAAGATGCCATCCTTCGCCTGGACGTTCTGGTCGATCACGATGGCCACGACTCCCCCGCCACGGATCGTCTGCATGATCTGGGAAAGGGCCTTCTTCTTGTAGATGACGGTGTTGCCGGTGGAGGTCCGCAGACCCACCAGCCGGCGATCCAGCTCGGGGTTGTCCAGGGGCCGAGCCACCACCGAGAAGGGGCCGACGAGGAGCGGCGACACCACGCCCTGCCACTCCCAGTTCCCGAAGTGGCCGGTCGGGCAGACGACCCCCCGGCCGGAGGCCACCGCGGCCCGGCCGAGCTCCAGGCCTTCCACGTCGGTGAGGGCGAGGAGCTCCCCCCGCGTGCGGCCCTCCATCCAGAGGATGTCGAAGAGGATCGTCCCGAAGTGGGCGTAGACCCCGCGTGCGGTCCGCAGAACGCGCGCCTCGTCCCAGTGGGGAAAGGCGTGGCGGAGGTTGTCGGCGGCGATCCGGAGGTGGCGCTGGTCGAGGGCCCCCCAGGCCCGGCCGAGAACCCGCCCCAGCGCCAGCACGAGCCGGCGAGGCAG
>JAJDNS010000037.1 GCA_022340585.1 Acidobacteriota bacterium | reverse complement strand
GGTGACCCACCGCGGAGAGGCCGTGCGACTCACTCTCGTCACCGCCCACGAGAGCATCAAGCGAGACGGCCCTCAGGTCCGCTGGGACCTGATGGCCCAGGACCCCCACGCCACCATCGTCGGGTACATGGGGGTGACCGCACTCCCCCACGTCGTCTCCGAGCTCCTGCGGAGCGGGATGTCGCCGACGACGCCAGCGGCGATGGTGCAGCACGGGAGCACCGCCGCCCAGAGGTCGGTGGTCTCGACCCTCGCCGGCCTCCCCGACGCCGTGGCCAGGGCGGGCCTCGGGCCACCGGGGCTCTTCGTCATTGGCCCCTCCGTCGAGCATGCCCGGCGTCTGGACTGGGTGAGCGAGCAGCCCCTGGGACGGGAGCGTCTCGTCGTGCCCGCTTCCGCCGGAGAGGTGGTGGGGGCGCTCGAGGAGGCAGGAGCCGAGGTGATCCCGGTCCCCCGCCCGATCACGCCGGCGGCCCGGATCGTGATGCGGGCGCTTCCCCTCACCGGCTGCGTGATGCGCACCCGGGAGGACGTGGAGGCGCTGGACGGGGAGCGGGACAGCCTGGAGTGGAGAAGCGCCGCCGCCGTCTGGTGCGTGGGCACCGAGACCGCGGAACGGGCCGAGGCCCGGCGCTGGCCCGGAGTACAGGAGGTCGAGGCAGACGCGAGCGCCTCCGACCTCGTGGAGCGGATCCGTGCACGGACGACCACGCCCTAGTCGCCTGGGACTGCTCACCCTCGCCGCGCTGCTCGGGGCGCTCCCTGGATGGGGGGCGGCTGGCGAAGACGCGCCCGCCCGGCTCGGGGTGGTGAGCTTCTACAACCCGCGCTCGATGTACGTGAAGTACCAGCCGCTGGTCGACTACCTGAGCGAGCAGACCGGGGAGCCGTGGGCGCTGGCGGTGAGCGCCTCCTATCAGGAAGCGGTGGACGACCTGTGCACGGGGCGGGTGGCCCTCGCCTACCTCGGCCCGCTCAGCTATGTTCGCGCCCATACCCGGTGTGGCGCCGAGCCCCTGCTCCGGCTCCAGACACAGGGAAGCGATGTCTTCTACAGCGACGTCCTCGTGCGATCCGACAGCCCGTTCGAGAGCCTCCAGGACCTCGCGGGCCACCGCATCGGCTTCGGGGACACCCTGTCCACCTCCTCGCACCTCGTTCCGCGGGCCATGCTCCTGGACGCCGGCCTCGAGCCCGGACGCGACTTCACATGCCACTACTTCGGGCAACACGAGCGCGCGGCGCGAGCGGTGCTCATGGGCGAGGTGGAGGCCTGCGGAGTCCGCGACGTCATCGGCGAGCTGTTCCTGCACCGGGGACTGCGCCGCCTCGCCCGATCCGGACCCATCCCCGCCTATCCCTGGGTGACGCCACCGGGCAGCTCCCGGTCGGAACGCGACGCCCTCTCCACCGTCCTCCTCCGCTTCCCGGGAAGGGCCCGGCCCCGGCGGAGCGAGGAGCGGTGGGATCTCGAGCTGACCGGTGGCTTCACCATCGCCGCCGACGCCGACTACGACATGGTGCGTCGCCTGGCCGAGCGGGTCTTCGGGCCGACGGCCCTCACCCAGCCCCGCGGAGAGCTGCAGTGTCCCTGACCGAGCGGCTCGGCCTTCCCAGGCTGGGGCTGCGGCCGAAGATCTTCCTCTTCTCGAACGCGGCCATCGCGATCACGATGGGTATCGTCACCCTCCTCGTCGTCGCCCACGAGCGCCAGCAGCAGAACGATGCCATCGAGCGGCGGGCCCGGAGCGTGGCCGCCGCCCTCGCGGTCCCCATCACCGACGCCCTCATGAACAAGGACCTGGGACGCGCCCCCAGCGCCGGCCTGACCGACAACTACATCTCCGAGATCCTCGCCAGCAACCGCGACGCGATGCTCTACGTCATCGTGACGGACGCCGACGGGATCGTGACCCACTCCAACCGCTGGCCGATGGTGGGCCGCCCCTTCGAGCGGGCCCTCGATCCGGCCTCGGTCCTGCGTCCCCCCCCGGCCCAGAGACGGATCGAGGAGGGAGGGGAGCGCGTCCTCGAGATCCGGGAGCCGCTCCACATCTCCACCAAGTTCTGGGGCTCCCTCGCGGTGGGCTTCTCGCTGGAGCCGGTGGAGCGGGAGATCGAGCTCATGGCTTCGCGCCTCGTCGTGATCGCGCTGCTGGTGCTCGCGGTCAACGCCGTGATCAGCGCCATCTCCATGGAGTGGCTGATCCGGCCGATCCTGGCCCTGCACCAGGTGATGCAGAGGGCGGCCCACGGGGATCTCGCGGTGCGCGCGACGTCGCGACGCCACGACGAGATCGGAGAGCTGGGGAAGGCCTTCAACGGCATGATGGACGAGCTCGCGGAGAACCGCGAGCGCGAGAAGGTGCAGCAGTCCCAGCTTGCCCACACCGAGAAGATGGCCGCGGTCGGCACGCTCGCCGCCGGGGTGGCTCACGAGGTCAACAACCCGGTCGCCGGCGTCCTGACCTGCATCGAGAACATGCGGGACGACCCCGAGAACACGGAGATGCGTGAGCAGTATCTCGGTCTCATCCACGACGGGGTCAAGCGGATCGAGCGCACCGTCGCCAGCCTCCTGGACTTCTCGCGGCCTCGCTCCATGCGGCTCGGGCCGGCCTCGCTGAACCAGAGCCTCAAGCAGGTGATCGACCTCGTGCGGTTCCAGCTCCGCAAGAGCGGGGTGGAACCCCGCTTCGAGCTCGATCCCCGCGACCCCTGGATCGTCGGCGACCGCTTCCAGGTCGAGCAGCTCTTCCTCAACCTCGTTCTCAACGCGCTGCAGGCGATGCCCGAGGGCGGGACGCTGACCTTGCGCACACTGCGGCAGGGGGCGTGGGAGGTCGTCGAGGTGGGCGACACCGGCTCCGGAATCCCCGAGGCCATCCGCGAGCGGATCTTCGATCCCTTCTTCACGACCCGGGACGTGGGCAAGGGGACAGGCCTCGGCCTCGCCGTGAGCTACAACATCGCCACCGCCCACGGCGGGGGCCTCGAGGTGGAGACCACCGAGGGTGAAGGGTCGGTCTTCCGCGTCCTCTTCCCCAGGGACGAGGACCAGGAGGACGAGGACGAGGTATGACGGCTCCGTGTGGCAACCGCCTGCTGATCGCCGAGGACGAGCCCCTGCTCCGGGTGAGCATGGCCGACGCGCTCCGGAAGAACGGGTGGACCGTCGACGTGGCCGTCGACGGCGTCAAGGCCATGGCCCTCTTCGAGCAGTACCTTCACGACGTCGTGGTGACGGACCTGGTGATGCCATCCCTCGACGGGATGGAGCTTCTGCGCCGGGTCAAGGCGCTTCACGCGGGCGCCACGGTGCTCCTCATCACCGCCCATGGCTCCGTCGAGAAGGCGGTTGCGGCCATGCGCGAGGGAGCGGCCGACTTCGTCACCAAGCCATTCTCGATGGCCCAGCTGCTCATTCGCATCGAGAGCGTCTGCTCACGGCGGCAGCTCCAGGAGGAGAACGTCCGTCTTCGGGAGCAGCTCGAGGAGCGCTACTCGTTCTCCAACATCATTGGCAAGTCCAGGAAGATGCAGGAGGTCTTCTGGCTCATCCAGGAAGTGGCCCACTCCGACGCCAGCGTGCTGATCCAGGGCGACAGCGGGACCGGGAAGGAGCTGGTGGCCTCGGCCATTCACTACAACTCCAGGCGTCGGGCCGGGCCCTACATCCGGGTGAGCTGCGCGTCCCTGCCCGAGTCCCTGGTGGAGTCCGAGCTGTTCGGGTACGAGAAGGGGGCCTTCACCGGCGCTACCCAGCGCCGCATCGGGCGCTTCGAGGCCGCCGCGGGCGGGACACTCTTCCTCGACGAGATCGGCGACCTGCCCCTCGCCGTTCAGGCCAAGCTGCTCCGCGTGCTGCAGGAGCGCCAGATCGAGCGCCTTGGCTCCAACCGGCCGATCGACGTCGACGTCCGATTCGTCTCGGCGTCTCTGCGATCGCTGGAGGAGGGGATCGCCGAGGGCGGCTTCCGCGAAGACCTCTTCTTCCGCATCAACACCGTCCCGATCCGCCTGCCGCCCCTCCGGGAGCGGCGCGAGGACATCCCGCTGCTGGCCCAGGCCTTCCTGCGGGAGTTCAGCGGCGAGCGCGGCAAGGAGATCGAGGGCCTCTCGGACGACGCCCTGGAGGTCCTGGACGGCCATGCCTGGCCCGGCAACGTGCGCGAGCTCCGCAACGTCATCGAGCGAGCGGTGGTGTTCTGCCGCGGGTCCCAGATCACCCCCGAGCACCTTCCCCCGAGCCTGCGCGACGCGCCTCCCCTGCCGCCGTCACTCGCGTCCCCCCGCTCGGCCGAGCCACTGCGGCGGGCGGTCGAGCGCGCGGAGATGGAGACCATTCGGGCCGCCCTCGCCGCCACCGACGGCCGCCGCAACGACGCCGCCGAGATCCTCGGCATCAGCCGCAAGACCCTCTGGGAGAAGATCAAGACCTACGGCATATAGCGCTGGCATCGCCGCCGGGCCGTCGATGCCAGCGCAATCTCCCCCTCGCGCCGTCTCCCGTCCCAACCAACCTCCATCCCCCGACGCCAGGTCTCCCCCGGGCCTCGCCACACCGCACCACTCCACCCGGCTCCCTGCCCCGACACATCCCTCTCATTTCGCACCGCGCCGCCCTGATGGCCCCGCGGCGCGATACCTCACCGCCTGACCCTGCTCCCTCAGGGGGCGGCGGGGCTGCAGACCTCGTCGAGGGTCTTCAGGAGCTTCTCGGGGTCCACCGGCTTCTCGAGATACGCGTCCGGGTGATGCTTCTTGAAGCGGTCCAGGAAGGCGGAGAAGTCGTGGGTGAGCTCCGCCTGGATCCCGGTCACGAGGACCACCGGAACCGACTTCGTCTTCTCGTCCTTGCGCAGGGCGATCAGGGTGCTGAGGCCGCCGCGCTCGGGCATCATCACGTCGAGGAGGACCACGTCGGGAACTTCCTCGCGGGCCAGGGCGAGGCCCTCGTCGGCCGAGTTCGCGGTGCGCGCCTCCCACCCCTGGTCCTGCAGGAGGGTGGACAGGTAGGTCGTCTGGTCAGGCTCGTCGTCGATGACGAGCACGCGGAGTTGGGCCATCTCGCCTCCCTGGCGGTCGAAAGTCGGGACTCGGGCCGCCCCCTTCCCTTGCGCCAAGCATAGCACCGGGAGGGGCGTCCAACCTCTATCCCGGGGTGGTGCTGACGACGGCGACCCCCTTCAGAACCGAGAGAAGCAGGTCGCGTTCCATGGGCTTCCCGAGCACGCGGTCGGGCCCCCTGACATCCGGATGAGCTTCGAGATAGGAGCGACATTCGTCCTTGAGCACGCTGTCGTCTCCGGTGACGAGGACGAGGGGAATCTCGGTCCAACGAGGGTCACGACGCAGGCGGAGGAGGAGGTCGAGACCCGACCGCCCGGGCAGCATGACGTCGATCAGGATGGCGTCGGGGGTGGAGCGCTCCACCTCTTCCAGTGCCGTGCGCTCGTCGCCGGCCGACGCGACCTCGCAACCCTCGTCTTCGAGGAAGGAGGACAGGTACTCGACGACGTCGGGGTCGTCGTCGACCACGAGGATCCTCATGTCGTCTCCGCTACCTCCTGGTCGGGAGGACGGGTGCTCGGTCGCGCCTCCAGGGGCAGACGCACGAGGAAGCGGGTTCCCCGTCCGGGCTCCGACTCCACCTCGATGCTGCCACCGTGCCGGTCCACGATCTTGTTGGCGATGAACAGCCCGAGGCCGGTGCCCTTGATGCCCTTGGACGAGAAGAACAGGGAGAAGATCTTCTCCCGGGTCTCCCGGTCCATTCCGATTCCGTTGTCCTCGACCTCGAAGACCATCCAGGGCGGGGTCCGCCACACACCGAGCCGGACCCGGTGCCCGTCCTTCTGCTGGTCGCTCCGGCAGGCCTCGAGGGAGTTCTCCAGGACGTTCACCAGCATGGAGCGGATGGCCTTGTAGTCGCCCTCGAGCGAGCCCGCCTCGCCGCGGACCTCCAGCTCGAGCTCGGTCCCCTGGTCGCTGGCCTTCTTGCCGATCACGTCCCGCAGCTCGGAGACGAGCTGCTCGACGCTCACGTCGCTCAGCAGCAGCTCCCGATCCTTCGCGTAGTAGAGGATGTCCAGGACCATGCTCCGGATCGCGGTCACGTTCCGCTGGACCATGTCCCAGCCCTTCTTGACCCTCTCGGGCCGGTCCTTCTGCAGACCGGTGTTGACCAGGTAGATGCCTCCGTCCAGCCCGCTCAGGAGGCCCTTGATCCCGTGGGAGATGGAGCCCACCAGGAGCCCGATGGAGGCGAGCTGGGGCTGGAGCCGGCGCAGCTCGGTGATGTCGACGGACATCTCGATGGCGCCCTCGACGCGTCCCTCGGCGTCGTGGACGGGGGCGGTGGTGCAGAGGACGTTGATCCTCTCACCCTCGGCCGAGAGCACGACCTCCTCGTGATGGCGCACCTCGCCGTCGGCCAGTGTCCGCAGGGTGGGGCAGACCAGGCATTGCTCCTCCCGATGCTTGTAGACCCGGTAGCAGTGGTTCCCCACCGCCGCCCCGAATGTCTCGCGGAACTTGCGGTTGGCGTGACTCACCACGAGGTCGGGGCCCTGAACGGTGACATAGCAGGGCACCTCCTCGAAGAGCTGGGCCAGACGCTCCTGGCTGTGCTGAAGCAGGCTCTCGAGGCGCTTCACCTCGGTGAGGTCGGTGTGCATCTCCATGACCGCCACCACCTTGCCGCCCTCGTCGCGGACGGGGGTGGTGTTGACCATGACCGGGACCTTCCGGCCGTGCTTGTTGATGAGGGTCTGCTCGCTGCTGTGGCTCCCTCCGTCGGCGAAGGTCGCCTCCACCGGGCAGTCCGGGCAGACGCCCTCGAGGCCCTTGTAGACCTCGTAGCACGGCTCGCCGATCCGACCCCCGAAATCCTCGTGGAATCGGCGGTTGCCGTCGACGATCCGGAACCTCCGGTCGTGGACGGACAGGTAGCACGGCATGTCCTCGAAGTACTGGCGGTAAGGGCCCTCCGGGCCCGCGTTCGCCACCGGCGGCGCGGCGCTGTCAGCCGGCATCTGTCTCTCCCGCGGCCTCCGCCACGGCGCGGCCTCACTGGTGGGTCTTCTTCTCCCGCAGATCGAGGATGCGCTTGAGATTGGAGACCAACTCCTCCTCGTCGATCGGCTTGTCCATGTAGCCCTCGGGCGGGGGGACCGCCCGGTCGTAGATCACCTTCCGAAACTCCGGGTGACCGGTCACCACGCACACCGGAATCTCCTTGATCCCCGGGTGCTTCCGCATCTCGGCGAAGGCCTCGACACCATCCTTGCCGGGCATCGACAGGTCCAGGGTGACGAGGTCCGGCTTCTCCGCCGCCATGGCGGCCATGGCCTCGTCTCCGTCCGTGGCCTGCAGAACCACGGCCCCGGCGTCCTCGAGGACCGTCGAAAGGAACGTCCGGACGTCCTCCTCGTCGTCGACGACGAGGATCCGCCGTCCGCCGAGGGGCGCCGCCGGCTCCGGCCGGGGCTCGGCCGCCTCGACCGGGGCCGGAGCCGGGGCCGTGACCTCTGCCGGGGCCGCTTCTGCCTTCGGCTTCTCGAGCTCGTCGAGGACCAGGGCCTCGGCCACCAGGTCCACGAGCTGCTTCACCTCGCAGTCGAGCTTGTAGTGCTTGATGAGGTCGCCGAGCCCGTCCACGCAGTTGTGGCAGGAGGTCACCACGACCTTCGCCCCGGTGGCCCTGATCTGGTCGGCCTTGACCTTGCCGGACTTCAAACGGCGGGGCGTGTACTCCGCCATCGACATGGCCCCGCCCCCGCCGGTGCAGCAGTAGTTCTCCGTGCGGTTGGGGTACATCTCCTGAAAGTCGCTGACCACCAGGTTCAGCAGCTCCCGCGGCTCCTCGTAGAACCCGCAGCTGCGGGCGTTGTTACACGAGTCGTGGAACGTCACCCGCTCCTTGTTCCGGCTCTTGTCGACCTTGATGCGGCCCTCCTTCACGTAGCGGAGCATGGTCATGACCGAGCTCTCCATGGTGAAGTCCACGTCGACACCGGCCCAGTTCGGGGCCTCGCAGCGGGTCGACCGGTACCCGTGGCCGCACTCGGAGATGACGAGCTCCTTCGAGCCGAGCTCGGCGAGCTTCTCGTAGACGCGCTTCCCGCACACGCCGCCGAGCTGGTCGTCACCGGAGAACAGGCCGAAGTTGGTCTGGTCCCAGCCTTCGCTGGGCATGGTCCAGTCCTCGCCGGCGGCATAGAAGATGAGGGCGGCGGCCTTGATCGTCCGGGGGTCGTACTTGGCCTCGCGGGGGTTGATGGTGTACATCACCTTCGCGCCCTTCTTGTCCACCGGGATCCTGGCGCGGTCGTGCCCGAGCTGCTCCTCCAGCTCCTCGGACATCCAGTCGAGGGTGTCCAGGTAGTCCTCCTTGAGGACCCCCATCTGGTTCCCGATCTCCCACTGGTCCTTGCTCACCACCCGCACGCCTTCGGGCATGACGCCCACGCGGGAGAGCAGCCCGCGCATGATGCGGTTGAGAGTCGCGGTGTCCACACCCATGGGGCAGTTGTAGGTGCAGCGGCGGCAGTTGGTGCAGGTCCCGAAGGCGATGTCCTTCAGCTCCTCCAGGTCGTCGTCGGTCATCGGCGATCCGGCCTTGACCCACTTCGGAAAGACCCGGCCCGTCCAGTCGTGGTGCTGCTTGAAGATCTTCCGCAGCTGGTCCGCCTTGTAGGACGGGGTCATCTTCGGGTCGTCGGGGAAGGCCAGGGCGTAGTGGCAGGAGTCGTGGCACATCCCGCAGTGCACGCAGCCGACCAGCGAGCCGACCACCTGCCGGGTGAGCTTCCTGGGGAGCTGCTCGAGGATCTTCTCGACCTTGTGAGACGGGGCAAGTTCGCTCAAGTTGCCTCCTTCACCCGCGGACGTAGGGCATGCTGCCCCGGTGGCCCAGGCTGCGGCCGAGCCAGTAGCGGGTGAACGGGTAGTAGAGATAGTGGGAGATCTTCGAGAACGGCACGTAGATCAGGAAGAAGCTCGTGTACAGAAGGAAGGCCACGAGGAGCAGCTCGCTCTGGAGCCAGCCCAGGAAGTAGGACTGGGCGAGCATCCCGGAGAGGAACCAGCCGGTGAGCATGACGACCGCGAAGTAGTCGTCGGGCGAGCTGATCAGCTTGAGGTGCGGGAGAGTGAACCGCCGGACGATCCGGTACAGGCCGATGGCGAAGGCCGCGGCCAGGAGCGCGAAGACGGTCACTCCAACCACCGGGATCTCTACCGCGGGCCGGTAGAGCGAGCTCACGAAGGCGAGGCCGATGCCGGCCGCGACACCGAGGTGAAAGACGAGGAACGTGGCATAGAAGGGCAGCCCGTCCCGGGTGCTCTCCATGGCCCAGGGCATGAGCACGTTGCCCAGGGAGTACAGGGCCCCCTTCGAGGCGTTGGTCTTGTCGGGCTGGCCGGCGGGCTGTCGCTCACGGCCGTTGCGGAACTGGTACAGCCAGAAGAGGCGCAGGGTGTAGACGATGGCCATGATGGCGAGGGCGATCCAGTGGATCGTCTCGACGGAGGCTAGGAGCGTGCTCGGGTCATGGTGCTCCATCTTCAGGCTCCTTCCTGGATCCGGGCCTCGAAGGCCCCACGCTCACGGGAGTCGGGGACGACGAACAGCACCTCCTTGAGGCCGGTCTCGCCGGCCAGGTGCTCGGCGACCGTATCGACCAGCACGCGGGCGCAGAGGTCCACCGGCACCTGGTAGAGGCCGGTCCCCATGGGCGGAAACGCGAGGGTCTCGATGCCGTTCTCGTCGGCCAGCCGCAGGGCGGCCCGGGCGGCCCGGCGCAGCTTGCCCTCCTCGTCGGGCTCGCAGAACTTGGGGCCGTTCGCGTGAATGATGTGCTTCGCCTTGAGCAGCCCCCCGGTGGTGATGACCGCCTCCCCGACGGAGCAGCTCCCGATGGCGTCGAGGGCCTCCTGGATCTTGACGCCCCCTCGCTGCTGGATGGCGCTTCCGTGGCCGGAGCCCAGCTTGACGTCTTCGGTGATGTCGAAGACGAAGGCGTCGACCTCCATGTCCGTGATGTCGTCGCGCACGATGCGAACGACCTTGTCTCCGATCCTTCGTTCCACCATTTGCTCCACCGTCGTCGGCGTCATCCCGTGGGGCTCCTTTCGGCGGTCTCGCCGGCGGCAGCCGGCATCTTGCGGGTCCGAGGGCGACCCCGCCGGGGCCCGCGCGACGCGGAGCACGGATCCGGTCCGTCGGGCGCCGTGGCCAGGTCCGCGGGGGTGATGCCCCCGTGAGCAGCCAGCCAGTCCTCGTCCATCAGGTCGGCCAGGGTCACGGACTGGAGGGTCTCTTCGATCCGGTCGTTCAGCAGGCAGTACAGCGCCCGCGTCTCGCAGCGGCCCGCCCGCTCGCACAGAGAAGGGGTTCTCACGCAGTCGACGAGACAGACCTCACCGATGGAGGCCTCGACGACCGTCCCGATCCGGATCTGGGAGGGCTCCGAGCCCAGGAGGTAGCCACCCTTGCGACCGGCCACCCCGCGCAGGAGTCGAGCCCGCCGGAGCCCCATGGCGAGCTGCTCGAGATAGCCGTGGGACAGGTCCGTCCGGGTGGCCACGGCGGCCAGGGGGACCGGGGTCTCCTGCCCCCCGTGCCGCGCGATGTCGAGCATCACTCGAAGCGCGTATCGGGCCCGGGTCGAGAGCTTCATTCATCCCCCTGCTCCCTAATTACCCACCATTCCAGTAAGCAATTTCCATGGGCCCTTTGCCTCAGAGGGGGCGACTCTTTGCTTCAGATCCTCCGGGGATCAGTCGGACCAGGACTGGAGCTCGATGATGTTGCTCTCGGGGTCACACGCGTAGACGAACGTCAGCTGCCCCCTGCCCGGGACCCGGGCGGAGGCAACCTCCCCCAGCGCGCGCCCGCCCTCTGCGTGCACCTGCTCCAGCGCCTCCTCGACGTGGGGAACGCGGAAGGCGAGGTGGCCGAGCCCCAGCCGGTTGGCGGCGGTCCCCGGCCGGTCGAGGGCCCTCGAGTACGAGTAGATCTCGAGGGTCGGCCCGTCGGGGCCATGGCCGGGAAGCCGGAGATGCTCGCCCTCCAGCGCCGCGCCAGGGACACCGGTACCCGCCTCCAGCCAGGCCCCGGACAGCTGGCGGCGCGGCGGCACCGGCTCGCACCCGAAGACCGCCTGGTAGAACCGCGAGAGCCGCTTCCAGTCTCTCGCGACGATGTTCACGTGGCCGAAGGTAACGCCGGCCGGAGTCATGACCGCCTCCCGCTCGCCCCAGGCCCCCGATCCTATCCGAGGGTCGGGGGTCTGAGGCAAGGATGGCGCGGCCCCCTCCCTCGGGACGTCGTCACTCGAGGGGGATGCGGTCCTTGTTGTCGGCGAGCCAGGCCTCGAAGCTCTGCAGCGACGGGTTGAGCTCCCGGGCCTTGTCGACGGGTCGCGCCCCGCAGAAGACGTCCTGGAAGTCGCGCTTGAACTGGAACATGTTGCCGAGGTCCTCCGCCCCCGGGAAGCCGAACCCGCGATAGACCTCCGGCGGGACGTCGTTGTAGCGGATCTCCTGGCCGAGGGCGCGTCCGAGGGCAGCGGCCATCTCGGCCCCGGTCAGGTGCTCGCCGGCGACGCCAACGGTCTGACCGACCAGCGCCGGGCCCTTCTTGAAGATGCCGTAGGCGGACCGGCCGATGTCGGCGGCGGCGATGCCGGGCAGCTTGCCCTCACCCATCGGCATCGTGATGGCGAGGACACCGTCGGGACCCTTCTTCGGACCCATCCCGAAGTGGATGAAGTTGTCCCAGTAGAACGACGTCAGGAGAAACGTCGTCGGCACCCCGAGCTCGGTGAAGATGGCGTTGCCCTCGCCCTTGGCGTCGAAGTGCGGCACCTTGTACTTCTCCATGAGCGTGGGCATCCGGTCGTCGGTCAGCGGCACCCACTGCCGCGTGTCCTCGAGGGTCGACCAGACGACGTGCTTCAGGCCGGCCTCCTTTGCCGCCGTCGCCATCGCCCGGATGTGGGCGAGCTCCTTCTCCGGCGAGAAGTGCTCCCAGAAGAAGGTGACGCAGTAGGCCCCATACGCCCCGGCAAACGCCTTCTTCAGGCTCTCCACGTCGTCGACGTCGGCCTCGACGACCTCGGCGCCCAGCTTCGCAAGCTCCCGGGCCTTTTCGGAGCTCGCCTTCCTCGTGACGGCTCGCACCGCGAACCCACCGCTGGGATCGTCCAGGATGGCCCGCACCAGGCCACCTCCCTGGGCACCGGTGGCCCCCATGACGGCAATGATCTTCTTGTCGGACATCGACGTTCCCCTCTCTGGTCGCCCCCCAGCCCATCAGCGAGGGCCCACCACCGGATCCGGAGGACACCTCCGGCCGGCGCAAGAACCCCGCATCACCTCGACCTGAACTGACGGCTGTCTTTCCTACAGGATAGCCCAACACCTCGAGCGCCGTCTCGCCGGCCCCCGGGAACGCCCCTCGGGCTCAGGAGAAGATGTCGAGGGCGACGTCGAGGGAGGGGGCGCTGTGGGTGAGCCAGCCGAGGGAGATGAGGTCCACTCCGGTCTCGGCGATGGCCCGGACGTCCTCGGGGCGGATGCCTCCGGAGGCCTCGGTCAACGCCCGTCCCCGCGCCCGTCGTGCCGCCTCGCGCAGGGTCTCCAGATCCATGTTGTCGAGGAGGATCACGTCGACCCCGAGACTCAGGGCCTCGTCGAGCTGGGCCAGGGTGTCCACCTCCAGCTCGATCTTGACCAAGTGGCTCACGCTGGCCCGTGCACGCTCCACCGCGGCGGTGATTCCCCCGGCCACGGCCACGTGGTTGTCCTTGATGAGGACGGCGTCGTCGAGACCATAGCGGTGGCTCTCCCCGCCCCCGAGTCGCACCGCGTGCTTCTCCAGGGTCCGAAGACCGGGTGTCGTCTTGCGGGTGCACGCCACCCTGGTGGGCAGACCCTCGAGGCGCGCGACGACGTCCCGGGTCGCGGTGGCGATGCCGCTCAGGTGCCCGAGAAAGTTGAGCGCCGTCCGCTCCCCGGTGAGAAGCGCGCGGGCCGACGCGCGGACCCGGGCCAGCACTGCGGCTCCGTCCACGTCGCTCCCGTCGGCTCGCAGGATCTCGGTCGTCGTCGCCGGGTCGAGCACCCGGAACGCCGAGAGGGCCACGTCGAGGCCGGCCACCCGCCCCGGAGCTCGGGCGACGATCGCCGCCTCGCCGGCCCGGTCGGCGGGCACGGTGGCGTCGGTGGTGACGTCCCCCGCCCGCCCCAGGTCCTCGGCGAGGGCTCGGCGCACCCGCTCCTCGTAGAGCAGGGGCGGGAGAGGAGCGACCGGTACTCCACTCATGCCGAGGCCTGGTGGCGCGGCGCCGAGGGGCGGCGGATCGGCTCGAAGGCCAGCAGCTCCTGGTCGCCACTGCGGCTCAGGACGAGCCGACGCGCCCAGGTGCTCCGGGTGTCGGGATGGTCGGCTCGGAAGTGCCCCCCCCGGCTCTCCGGCCGGGCCAGCGCAGCACGGGACACCAGGTGGGCGACGGTGACGAGGTTGCGGGCCTCGGAGACCCCCTCGGGCAGCCCGTTCCGGAGGTGATCGATCTCGTCGAGAGCATCGCGCAGCCCCTCGCCCGTGCGCACCAGACCCGCCCGGTCCCACATCAGCCGACGCAGTCGGGCCACCTGGGCCCGGCCCGCGGACGCTTCCGCCACCACGGGCAGGTCGTCGGGGAGATCACGCAGACGGGCATCGGCGTCACGGGCCAGCGCTTCTTCCACCGAGCGCGCGGCCCGGGACCCGAAGACCAGGGCCTCGAGGAGCGAGTTGCTCGCCAGACGGTTGGCACCGTGGACTCCCGTGCACGCCACCTCTCCCGCCGCCCACAGACCGGGCACCGAGGTGCGCCCGTCCCCGTCCACGAGAACGCCCCCCATGTGGTAGTGCGCCGCCGGGGCGACGGGCATGGGCTCGACGCGGGGATCCAGCCCGTGGTTCTGGCAGGCCTCGAAGACGGTCGGGAATTCCTCCGGGAAGGCCGTCCCCACGGCCTGCCGGGCGTCGAGGAGGGGGCGGCGCCCCTGCCCCAGCGCCGCCCAGATCCCCCGGGCGACGATGTCGCGAGCCTGCAGCTCGCCCCCGGGGACATCGAAGATGGGGCGCTCGTGCTCGTCGACCAGCCGGGCCCCGGCCCCGCGGAGCGCCTCGGTCAGGAGAGGCATCGGGTCCTCGCCCACGTCGAGGGCGGTGGGGTGGAACTGGACGTACTCCACATCACCGACCCGCGCCCCGACCCTCCAGGCCAGGGCGAGCCCGTCGCCGGTGGCCTCGACCGGGTTGGTGGTGCGCGAGTAGACCTGGCCGATACCCCCCGTCGCCAGGACCACGGCGCGGGCACGGTGCAGGACCAGCGTCCCGTCGGCGTGCCGCACGAGGACGCCCACGAGCCGCCCGGCGGCCGTCACGAGGTCGACGGCGAAGCTCCGCTCGAAGACCGTCAGCCCGCCGACGCGGCCCACTGCCTCCCCGAGGGCACGAACGATCTCGGCGCCCGTCGCGTCGCGGGCGTGCAGGATCCGCTGTCGGGAGTGGGCGGCTTCCCGGGCGAGGTCGAGGGCGCCGTCGGCGTGACGGTCGAAGCGTGCCCCGAGCTCGATGAGGTCGGCCATTCGCTGCGGGCCTTCGGTCGTCAGCCGGGCCACCGTGTCGGGATCGCCGACCGCGCCCCCGACGGCCAGGGTGTCGGCCGCGTGGAGCCCGGGGGTGTCGTCGGGGCCGACGGCGGCGGCCACCCCGCCCTGGGCCAGGGGGCTGTTGCCGGTCCGCGAGAGCGGGCCCTTGGCCAGGAGGTCCACCGCGCGGCCCTCGAGGCCGAGGGCGACGCTCAGGCCGGCGGCGCCAGCGCCGATCACCACGACGTCGACGTCGCGGATTCCCTGCAGGCGGACGCTCATCGGCCCTCTCCTCGCCCGACCTCCAGCATTCGCTCGACGGCGGCGCGGGCCCGCTCCGCCACCTCCGGCTCCACCTCCACCCGGTGCTCCATCTCCTGCAGCGAGCGGAGGATGTTCGGCAGCGTGATCCGCTTCATGTGGGGGCACAGGTTGCAGGGGCGGATGAACTCGGTGTCCGGGAACTCCACCGCCACGTTGTCGCTCATGGAGCACTCCGTGATGAGGACCACGCGCGGGGGCCGGTGGGCCGCCAGGTGCTGGATCAGGCCCGACGTCGATCCCACGAAATCGGAGGCGGCGAGAACGTCGGGTGGGCACTCCGGGTGCGCGAGCACCGAGATGCCCGGGTGCTGCTCGCGGTAGGCCTCGATCTCCTTCCCGGTGAAGCGCTCGTGCACCTCGCAGTGGCCCTTCCAGAGGATGATCTCGGTATCCGTCTTCGAGGCCACGTAGCGCCCCAGGTACTCGTCGGGCAGGAAGACGACCCGGTCGGCCTCGAGGGACTCCACGACCTCCACCGCGTTGGCCGAGGTGCAGCACACGTCGGACTCCGCCTTCACCGCGGCCGAGGTGTTGACGTAGGTCACGACGGGGGCGCCGGGGTAGCGCTCGCGGAGCAGGCGAACGTCGGCGGCGGTAATGGACTCGGCGAGGGAGCAGCCGGCCTCCAGGTCCGGGATGAGGACCGTCTTCTCCGGGCTCAGGATCTTGGCCGTCTCCGCCATGAAGTGGACGCCGGCCATCACGATCACGTCGGCGTCGGTGTCCGCGGCCATGCGGGCCAGGGCCAGGGAGTCGCCCTTGAGGTCCGCCACCCCGTGGAAGATCTCCGGGGTCTGGTAGTTGTGGGCCAGGACCACGGCGTTGCGCTTCGCCTTCCACTCACGGATGGCGTCGATGTAGGGGGCGTGGACCGGCCACTCGATCTCGGGCACGACGCGGCGCACTCGCTCGAGGACGTCGGCGGTGCGACGGGCCACCGCCGGCGTGTAGCGGGGCTCCTCTCCCGCCGGGGTCGGGGGCGTCGTGCTCATCCTGGGCCTCCCCTTATGCTCTTGAGGAGCATAATAAGCGCTACAAGAAAGGGCGGCCATACCGCCCAAATCATCCTCAATATGCTACTTCGGAGCATAAAAGTCAAGCCCTGTTCGGCCCACCCGGTGTCGCCCGCCTCATGCTCGTCTCCAGTGCCCGGATTGCGACACCTTCATTCCGGACGAGGGCACTAGCGGCGCCCCACCCCGACGCCGGGAGCCAGGCGCTCGCGCAGGACCTCACGCCGGAAGCGGAACAGCTCGGCGGGACGGCCGATTCCCTGCGGCTCGACCACCCCGGTTCCCTCGACCAGCCCCCCCTTCTCGACCAGGCGCCGGAAGTTCTGCTTGTGCAGACGCACCCCGGCCAGGGCCTCGACCACGCGCTGCAGGCGCAGGAGGGTGAACGTGGGCGGCACCAGCTCGAACAGCACCGGCCGATACTTGAGCTTGCCGCGGAGGCGCCCGAGGGCGGTGGCCATGAGGCGTCGGTGGTCGAGGGCCATCGGCTCACCCAGGAGCGACGGCCTCACGGCAGCGACGCGGCCTCGATCGCGTCGCGCCTCGCCGACGAGACCGGCTTCGTAGAGGAGCTCGTACCGCTCCAGCACCCGCTCGCTGCCGAAGGCCACGCCGCGCAGGCCGAAGGCGATGTCGGCACGCTCGCGCCGGGCCCGGCGCGTCTTGGCGTCGGAGGCCGTCCTCACCCACTCGGCGAGCGCCGGGGCGATCACCCCGTCGACGAGCTCTGGCCGCCCGGCTCGGGCGTCCTCCCACGGCAGAAACTCGTAGAAGCCCCGCCAGCGGGCTCGCCCGCCTCCGGCCACCCGTCCTTCGCGCACGAGGGCCAGGTAGGCGATCGACAGCACGCGCGGACCGCCCGCTCGCTCCCTCGGGTCACGGTGGCGGTCGCCGAACGTGTACAGCTGCTCTGCGTAGCCCAGCTCCAGCCCCGTCTGCTCGTGCACCCAGTCGCGCAAGCCCAGCTCCAGGGTCCGGTGACCGGCGGGGTCGAGGGGACCGAAGGGGAGAGCCGTCTCCACGGCGCCGGCCCCCCGCGGCCCCCGCTCCTCGCGCTCCACGGTGAGCAGCCGCGGCTCCTCGTCGGTTACCGCGACGATGACCGCGTTGAGGCCGACGACCAGGGAGGGAGACATCCGCTCTCTCGTATAGTTGGGCCGCCCCGGCATGTCAAGACGGGTAGAATCGCCGCCAACGGAGGAGCCCATGCGCGCGAATCGATCCGTCCGGCTGGCCGTTCCGCTGAGCATGGCGGCGCTCCTTCTCCCCTCCGTCTCCGGTGCCGCCGAGCGCCCCCCCAACGTGGTCCTCGTGTTCGCCGATGATCTCGGCTACGGGGACGTGGGGGTGTTCGGGGCTCAGGGGTACTCGACGCCCCACATCGACCGACTCGCCGCCGAGGGGGTGCGCTTCACCGACTTCTACGTGGCCCAGGCGGTCTGCACTGCCTCCCGAGCGGCCCTCCTCACGGGGGCCTACCCCCAGCGCGTGGGCCTCACCGGCGCCGTCGACCACCGCGCCCGGCACGGCATCTCAGCGGAGGAGACGACCCTCGCCGAGATGCTGAAGAAGGGTGGCTACGCCACCGCGATCTACGGCAAGTGGCACCTGGGGCACCTGCCTCCCTTCCTGCCCACCCGCCACGGCTTCGACGACTACTACGGGCTGCCCTACTCCAACGACATGTGGCCCTTCCACCCCGAACGGCCCGGCGACTACCCTCCGCTGCCTCTCATCGAGGGTGAGGAGACGGTCGAGACCAACCCCGACCAGTCGCAGCTCACCGGCGAGTACGGGCGGCGGGCAGTGGCCTTCATCGAGGCTCACCGAGACGAGCCCTTCTTCGTCTACCTCGCCCACTCGATGCCCCACGTCCCGATCTTCGCGTCGGAGGCCTTCCGCGGACGGACGCCACGAGGGCTCTTCGGCGACGTCATCGAGGAGATCGACGACACCGTCGGGCGCATCCTCGACACCCTCGAGCGGCTCGGCCTCGACGAGAGCACGCTGGTGATCTTCACGTCCGACAACGGGCCCTGGCTGTCCTACGGCGACCACGCCGGGTCGGCCGGGCCCCTGCGCGAGGGCAAGGGGACCTCCTTCGACGGCGGAGTGGGCGTGCCCTTCCTCGCCCGCTGGCCGGGACGGATCCCCGCGGGCACGGTGGTGACCGAGCCGGCCATGACGATCGACCTTCTCCCCACGATCGGGCGCCTGGCCGGGGCGCCGCTGCCTGAGCTGCCCATCGACGGGAAGGACATCGGCCCGCTTCTCCTGGGTGACCCCGGGGCGGTGTCTCCTCACGAAGCCCTCTTCTTCTACTGGGGCCGGCACCTGCAGGCGGTGAGGAGCGGGCGGTGGAAGCTGCACTTCCCTCACGAGTACCGGAGCCTGGACGGCCCCCCCGGATCCGGCGGGATGCCGGGCCGGTACACCCAGCGCTCCATCGGTCTCGCGCTGTTCGACCTCCGGGTGGATCGCTCGGAGACCACCGACGTGGCGGCGCAGCACCCCGACGTCGTGAAGCGGCTCGAGGCCCTCGCCGAGGAGGCGCGCAAGGACCTCGGAGACTCGGCCACGGAGCAGAAGGGAACGGGCGTGCGCGAGCCCGGTCGCGCGCCCTGAGCTCTTTCTCGGCCATTGGCACATTAGCCATTGACAGAGTGGACCTCGCTGCCTACCTTCTGTGACGCTGTGTTGAATGGAGTGCCGATCGAGATGACGAGCTTGCTCAGTGCGACGCGCTGGTATTCGCGGACCCAGGTGTGCCCGCGTGACCTTCGTGCGCCTGGCTCCAGCAAGGAGGGGTCTGCGCCCTAGAGACGGCCTGAGCTCATTTCGCATCTGAAGGCCTTCCGGGGAGCGATCCCGGAAGGCCTTTTTGTTTGTCTGACCATCGGCGAGGCCGATGGAGGAGGAGGAGTGTGTGCCCACGGGACCCCGGTAGCCCCAAGTCGGTAGAGGCCACCGGCTCAGACCCGGTGTGGTGCCGGTTCGAATCCGGCCGGGGGAACCAGGCGTACGCGAGAGAGACCATGCAGTGGAGGACGCTGAGGGGAGAGCGGATCGAGGACGTGCTGGACTTCGTGCGGGACAACGCGGGCGAAGGGCAGAGCGTCCACGTGGGAACCGACTCGCTCCAGCTCACCCGGGTGACCCGGTTCGTGACCGTGGTCGCCATCCTGAGCCCGGGTCGAGGTGGGCGGGCGGCCTACACCCGCGAGACCTCGCCTCGAATCGCGTCGCTGCGCCAGCGCCTCATGCGCGAGGTGTGGCTGTCGGTGGACCTGGGCCTGAGGCTCCACCCGGTGGTGCCGGGAGAGCTGACCGTCCACATCGACGCCAACCCCGTGGTGACGCACCGCAGCAGCGCGTACGTCCAGGAGCTTGTGGGCCTGGTGGTGAGCCAGGGCTTTCGGGCGCAGGTGAAGCCCGAGAGCTGGGCGGCGACCCACGCCGCGGACCGAATGGTCCGCGCCGCGGCCTGCCCGCCCACGTCGAGGCCGTTGTCTCCCGGGCCGACGGCGCACCCGCCCCGCATGGCGGTCGGCGGGGTGCGTTCCGTGCACGGGTTCTGACGAAGGGAGGTGTCGGCAACCAAGCCAGCCTTCGAAGCTGGGGTTAGCCAAGTGGGTCAAGGCGCCGAGCCGATAACTCGGAGACGCGGGTTCGAATCCCGCACCACAACCGTCGTACCCGTCGTACGCCTTCGGGGGGCGTGCGTCGGCTCGCCAGTCCCGCCCCCGGCGCCCCCACGGGCCGAGGGCGGGACGGCACCGGACGGTGTCCTGCAGCCCGCGGATACCGGCCGGCGGAAGCGGTCCCGAGCGTCCCGGCCCACCCGGCCGAGCGCCCACAAGGGCTCGCCGGGTGGGCCGGCGGCGGAGGGGGCGGGACCACCGGCCTCAAGTGGGGCTCCACACCGGAGGGTGTGGCGGGTCGGAGAGACTCGTCCTCCGGAGGTTCTTCTGGTGACGTCTTCATCGAGTCGTCGTCGTTGCCGTTGCCGTTGTCGTCTGCGGAGAAAGGAAGGTGCCCCGTGTGGGCCATCGTTCGTCGGATCAAGGTCCGGGAGCACGAGCGCGTTCTCGTCTTCCGGGAGGGCTCGTTCGAGGGCGTGCTGCGCCCGGGCGTCCACTGGCGGTGGGACCCGCTCCTGCGCCTGCGGATCGACCGTCTGTCGGTCCGCGACGCCTGGATCGAGCACGCGGAGCTCGACCTCATCGCGCGGTCGCGCGAGCTGCGGCACGAGGCGCGCGTCGTGGACCTGAAGGACCACGAGCGGGCCATCGTCCGGATCGACGGCCGTGTCGAGGCGGTCCTGGGACCGGGGCTGTACGCCCTGTGGACCGTCTTCCACGCCGTCGAGGTCGAGACCATCAACGCGCGTGGTGCGCTGCTCGAGCACGGCGACCTCGCGGCCATCTCGGTGGCCCGGGGGGCGTCGAAGCTGCTCGAGGCCAGCGTGGTCGAAGCGGGCCAGGTGGGTCTGCTGTTCCGCGATGGGCGTCACGAGGCGACGCTCGCCCCGGGAGTCTACGGGCTCTGGAAGGGCGTCGCCCGAGCGAAGGTCCTCATCGTGGAGCTGCGCGAGCAGGTGCTCGACGTGGCCGGCCAGGAGATCATGACCGCGGACAAGGTCACCCTGCGTCTCAACGCAGTCGTGACCTACCAGGTCGCGGATCCCCTGGTCACGGTGACGACCGTCGAGGACTACCGTCAGGCCCTCTACCGTGAGGCGCAGCTGGTGCTGCGGGCCGGAATCGGCGCGCGGGATCTGGATGCGCTCCTCGGCGAGAAGGACGGGGTGGCCCGTGAGCTCGACGGGGCGCTCCGCGCGCGCGTGTCCGCGATCGGACTCGAGGTCAAGTCGCTGGGTATTCGAGACGTCATCCTGCCCGGCGAGATGAAGGAGCTGATGAACAAGGTCACCGAGGCCCGCAAGGCCGCGGAGGCCGCGTTCATCACCCGCCGCGAGGAGACCGCGGCCATGCGGTCGCAGGCCAACACCGCGAAGATCCTCGAGACCAACCCGACGCTCATGCGCCTGCGTGAGCTGGAGGTCCTCGAGAAGGTCGCGGACAAGGCCCAGCTGTCGGTCGTGGTCGGTGAGGGCGGCCTCGCCGACCGGGTCGTGAAGCTGCTGTAGAGACGTGCCCGGGGGACACGCCGACCGTGTCCCCCGGTTCTCCTCCGGACCTCGCCGGGCACCCCGGCGATCCCGACTGGGCAGCCGCGGAGGTCTCCGGCCCCGCTCTCAGGAATATGAAGTGGAATCTCATATTCTGTCACACAAACACCTCCAAATATGGAAGAATCCGGGATGCATCCGGTGCCCGAATGGGCCGGAGGCGTGTCGGTTCGAGGGGATGACCAAACCGGGTGGAGGCATCGGCAGCGGCGTCTGGGCACTGGCCCTGGTGGGAGCACTGGTGTGCTTCTCGGGGGTCGCCAGGGCCGGGGGCCTCCGGATCCGTACCGACTTCGGCCCCGAGAACGCCGGCCGCCCGCTTCGACCCGAGACCCGCTACATCGTCCTCCATACGACCGAGGGGCGTGAGACGGGATCCCTCCGCAAGCTGCGCAAGCTGGGCGAGGCCCATTACTTCGTGCACCGCGACGGGCGCGTGACGCGGCTCCTCGACCGGCACCGCATCGCCACCCACGCCGGTCGAAGCATGTGGAACGGCCGCACCGAGCTCGACGAGGTCAGCCTGGGGATCGAGGTCTCGGGGTACCACGACCGGGTGCCCACCCGAGCGCAGCTTGCGGCAGTCAAGGAGCTGGTGCGACAGCTCCAGAGCCTCTACGGCATCCCCGACGACCGGGTGTTGACTCATTCGATGGTGGCGTACGGGACGGCCAACCGCTTCCACCCCTACCGACACCGTGGCCGCAAGCGGTGTGCGATGGTCTTCGCGCGGGCCGACGTGCGGGAGCGCATCGGGCTCACGGACGCTCCCCGCCACGATCCTGACGTGCGGGCGGGACGGCTCCGGGTCGGCGATCGGGAGCTGCAGCGCACGCTCTACCCGGACCCGCCGCCCCGTCGCGCCGCGCGGCCCGCGCCACCGCCGAAGCCCGCTCCCCCGGTCCGCCGGGCCAGTGTCGACGTGGGAGCCGACACGATCACTCCCGACCGGACGGCCTGGTCGATCGCCGGCCGCGCCTACGCCAGCGCCTCGACGGTCTACGTGCTGCCCGACGGCACCCGGGTTTCCGGCGATCGGATGCGGGACTGGGATGAGATCCCCCTCGGCACCCGCGTGCTCCTCGACCAGGCGAAGAGAGTCGGCGCCTTGCTCCTCGACGACGACGACGCCCGGCCCTACGTGGACGGCCTTCTGCTCGTCAGCCAGCCCGCGGTGGCCGCCGACCTCCTGGGAAGCGCCGCGGAGGCGAGCACGACCACCTATCTCTTCCCTTCGGGGTCGGTGCGCACCGGTGCGGAGCTGAGCGCCGGCGCCGAGGGCCGCGGCCTCCTTCAACGCCTCCCTTCGGGGACCCGGGTCCTGGTGGGCTACGTCAACGCGGGCCGCGTGACCTCGACGCGGAACCTCACCCGGATTGCCGGCGACCGATGGAACTACCCCTCGACCTACTACCGCGTCCCGGGAGGGAGCATCCGCAGCGGCACCGAGATCGACGGCCGCCGGGTGCCGACGGGCACGCTCGTCTTCTTCCGCCAGTAGGGGCGGGGCTCGGACCGGAGGTTCGTGCCGCACAGACGCGTACCGTCGAGCTTCATCTCCCATTGGCATTCTGGTGGTCTGGGGTTCCGGCCTTCTAGCGCAGCACACGCCATGCCACCAAGGTGACGGCGATCCCGAACAACGTGCCGCAGATCGGAAAGACACGATCCGCAAACCACTTCGGCAGGAAGATGTCGGCCACCTCGCCGCGTACCGCACCCTGGCGCTCGGCGAGGAGCGTCAACGGGCACGTCCACCGAAAGGCCACCAAGACGATGCTCTCGACGAGCAACAGCAGAATCGCCACCCAGGTCCAAGGCGTCACCCGGTCCGCAACGCCACTGAAGAGAACATAGAGCACGCACAGGCTCAGAACCCAGAAGATGACGGTGTGAACGACCTTGATCTGGAAGATCGTCATCAGGGACTGTACCTCTCGTGCAGGTCCGTCCAGCAGTTGGCCTGTCGGGATCGTAGTGGCATTGGCGCTCGTCCGTGGTCGGATTGGGGTTGCGGGACGGGGTCGTGGCAAGGCTCGAGGCCTCATGGGCTCGTCTGCTGGGCCGTGCCCCGGCTCCTTGCGAGCCATCACTGCCGGGAGGGGTGGCTGGGTGCCGCACTCTGCGCTTGGGCACGAGGTCCTGAAATGGGGTTTCAGGTTCAAGTGACTCGGTCCGGACCGAGTCACTCGAAACCGAGATTCATGTTGGCCTCCGTCGGGACGGCCGGCACGCGGGCTCAGGCCTCCTGGGGCCCCTCCCCTGGCAGTACCCTCTCCAGCATCTGCCGCCAGGGCTTCTCGAACCGGGCCACGGCGTCGCGTCCCTCGCCCCAGGCGGCCAGCCAGAGATGCGGACGGGCCGCGAAGACCTCGATGCGGAAGATCCCGTCGTGGAGGCCGTCCACGGTCACCGCGAGCTGCCTCGAGGGCCGGGAATCCAGGACCGTGCCCTCGAAGACCGTTCCCTCCCCAACCGGAAAGGAGTACCGGTCGCCCTCGACCAGGTTTCTCGGATCGGGGGTTCCGAAGCCGTCACGCACGACCCGCTCCCACACCTCGGCGCCGGTGAGCCTGCTCCCTGGCCCTACCAGGAAGAGCGCCTGGCGGTCCTGGCCAGGGTGGCGCTGGAGGTAGTGGCGCAGGCTCCGCAACTCGAACATCCACCCGGTGTGGACTCCCTCGTACTCGTCGTCCCAGTTGGCGCCGCGGCCGAATCCGGAGTGAACGAGGCGGAGAGCGGTGCGACCCTCCCGGCCCTCGAGGTGGTAGTCGACGGCGAGCTCGATGGGGCGGCCCTCCTTCTTCGTCATGGACGGCCACGTGGTCCGAAGGCGGCGCTCGGGCTCGAAGATCTCGATCCGGCTCTCCCCATCGTACTCGTCGCCCCACGACATCCAGTAGCGCCCGCCCACCCGCGGCTCGATCTCCGCCTTCAGTGGGAACCACCGGACCAGCTCCCTGGCGTCGGTGAGGGCCCGCCACACCGCGCCCGTGGGGGCGTCGATCTCCATCGTCATCTCGATGGTGCGCTCGTCGCTCCTGCTCATTGCTTCTCCCCCTTCTTCCCCGTCCTCCGGGGGGACCGCCCGCGGGTCCCCGCCTCCCCGTCTCGTCCGCCGGGAGCGGGATAGCCCCCGACGAAGAACTGAAACCGACGCCCGCCAGGGCTGCTCTCGTCGTGGTGCTTCGCGACCAGCCCAGCCAGCGCCGTCGCGAGCTCCTCGGCGAAGGCGTTCCTGGCCTCCGCGCTCGCGAAGCGCACCTCGCTGGTCAGCGTCAGGGTCGCCAGGCGCTTCCCCTCTTCGTCCGCGCGCTCCTGCATCTCTCCGATGTCCCGCACTGCCCGCCCCGCCGTGGCCACCAGGTACGCCGCCGAGAGGCGGTCCGGGATGCGCCCCGGGTCGGAGCCCAGAGCCCCCAGGGCCTCGGGGCTGATGAGGTAGGAGCGCGCCGTGGCCCGGACCACCCGCTCCGTGCAGTTCCCCCGCCGCCGCTCCTCCACCAGCTCCACAAAGCCGTCCTTCTCGAGCTCCCGGAGGTGGTAATTCACCTTCTGCCGGGGCAGTCCCAGCCGCCGCGCCAGGCCCGAGGCAGACTCCGGCTCACCCAGACTCTCGAGGATCTCCTGCCGAAGAGGCTGCAGAAGCGTCGCCGCCGTCTCCCGGCTCCGGATGACGTCGAGGGGTCGCGCCGCTGATACGTTCTCCATTCGGCAAGATCTAGTCCCGACAAATGGATTTGTCAAGACTAATCTAATGGTCGGAAAGATTCGACCGCTCGCGGCGTCACCAGGACGTCGGCTCCACCATCCGATGGCAGAATGCGCCCATGGCCTGGGAAGAGGAGATCGAGGTGTGCCGGCGCGTCTCGCGCAAGGCCGGCAAGCTGGCCCTCGAGCACGCGGCGCGCGGGGTGGAGAGCGAGGACAAGGCGGACGACTCCCCGGTGACGGAGGCCGACCGGGCCTGCGAGGAGCTCATCGTCTCGGAGCTCGGGAAGGCCTTCCCGGAGGACGGCTTCCTCGGCGAAGAGGGCGTGAACGACCCGGGGTGGAGCGGTCGCCGCTGGATCATCGACCCCGTCGACGGCACCCGCGACTTCCTGCGGGGACTGCCGACATGGAGCAACCTCATCGCCCTGGAGGCGGAAGGCGAGGTCGTCCTGGGTGTGTGCAACCTCGTCGCCCAGGGGGCCCTGTACTGGGCGGTCAAGGGGGAGGGCGCGTGGGTGAACAAGACCCCGATCCGGGTCTCGAGCATCGACCGTCGCGACCGGGCGATCCTGACCCTCACCGCCTTCAACGATCTCGCCCCCACCCCACTGGCGGGCCGGATGGTGGAGTACATGGCCGGCTACTGGGCCGTGCGGAGCATGGGCGGGTGCCAGGACGCGATCCTCGTCGCCTCCGGACGCGCGGAGGCCTGGATCGAGCTGAACGCCAGGGCCTGGGACCTCGCGCCGCTCATGATCCTGGCCGAGGAGGCCGGCTGCCGCTTCTTCAACTTCGACGGGGGCCGCTCCATCCACGGCGGCAACGCGGTCGTCTGCGCGCCGTTCCTCGAGGAGGAGCTGCGGGCCTTCGTCCGGCCCGCGGGCCGGGGCGCCTAGAAGGCGAAGCCGAGGCGGACATAGAGGGCCACGCGCTTCTCGCTCTCGGCCACCGCGATCGAGACCGTGTTGCTCCGGCTGAGGTAGGCCAGCCAGATCCCTCCGCCCCAGCCCGGGTGCCACTTGTTCGACTCCTCGCCGTCGAGGAAGACGCGGCCCACGTCGGCGAGGGCTAACACGCCGATGTCCGCGGGCAGGATCAGGGTCGCCCGGCCCAGGCGGGTGCGGACCTCGAGGTTGCCGTACACTGCCGCGTCGCCGGCGTAGCGGTTCTGGGGGAGCCCGCGCACCGTCTGTGACCCGCCGAAGAAGCCGCCTCCCCCGATGAAGGCGGCCTCGTGGAACGGGTACTGTCCCCAGTTCTTCTGCCCGCCCGCACGCACGGCCAGGGTCGTCTCGAACCGGCCCGGGGCGGTGAGGTAGCCGGAGACGTCTCCGTAGAGCTGACCAAACGTCTCCTCCACGTCCCACCACGACGGGTACACCGCCCCGGTGGCCCGGAGGTGAACACCGCGGGTCGCGGCCACTCCGTTGTCCCGGGTGTCGAGATCGAGCCGGATCGCCCCGCCGGCCTGGGCGAAGGGGCCGACCCCGTACGGGTCCCGGCGCCCGATGAGGGTCCCCTCCTCGTCGCGGGTGGAGGCGTACTTGACCACCGGGGCAACGCTCAGCTCGAGCGCCCCGACGAGAGGGAAGGTGTACGCCGGGGCGAACAGGTACTGTCGCTGCCGCACCTTGTAGAAGTCGTCGGACAGATCGTCGCTGGTCTCGTTCCCCAGCCCGTAGAAGCGGAGGATCTCCAGTCCCGAGGCGAACGCGTGCAGGCTGGCGTAGGCCTCCGAGTTCTCCCGGCGGAACTCTCCGCGGTAGTCGAAGCGGGCGCTCTTTGCCCGGAAGGCGTAGCCGCCCCGGAGCACGTGCCGACTCGCGTAGGGAAACTTGCGGAAGCCGTACCGTCGCCAGTCGACGCCGGTGCCGAGGAAGAGGCCGTAGTCGGCGCTCCAGCCCGAGTACGGGACACCCAGGATCTGGTGCCCCCAGTCGCGGGGCGGCAGCCAGGGGACGTGGGCCACGGGCACCGGGGCCTCGTAGGGCCGGGTGTCGAGGCTGGTGTCGGGCCCCTTGCGCACGTCCGTCTCCTCGGAGGAGTCATAGAAGCGCGTTCCGCCCGTGAGGGAGTCGTCGAGCACGTCCGCGCCCTCACCGCCGATGACCCGGAGCCCCATCCCCCCGCGGGGACCCTGCACCGCTGCCCGATCGTCACCGCCGTGGAGGAAGACGCGCACCTCGTCGGTCTCGTTCGGAAGGAAGTGGCGCTGGTAGAGGGGCTCTCCCTCCGGCTCCCCGTCGGGCCCGGCCGGCGTGATCGTCACGTCCAGGGTGCCGTCCCGGCTCCGCCTGATCTCGGCCACCTCCGGCTGATCGGTGGCGTGGACATCCACCTTGCCGGCAAGCAGCTCGTAGTAGTCCCGGGCGGCGTCGGGCAGCGCGTCGCGGCGCTTCCGGAGGGCCTGGATCATCCGCTCGCCGTCCAGGGCAAAGTACATCGGGGGCATCTTCCGCGCCGCCCGCTCGATCACGTCGTCGGTCATGCGCCCCTGCAGATCCAGGGCCATCCGCTCCCACGCCGGCCACTCCAGACCGGTCAGGAGGACTCGGTCCTGCTCCCAGCCGTTCCAGGTGAGCCCCAGCATCTTCGGGTAGTCCGGGCCGAACACCACGAACCGCGGCTGCCGGGGGCGCGCCAGGGTCATGAGAAGACCCTCGTAGCGGCTGAAGGCCTGGTCACGGTCCTCGGGAATGGGCTGCCAGAGGTCACTCCCGGGGAACTTCGCCCAACGCCACTGCTTGCGGTGGCGATCCCAGTCTCCGATGAAGACGTCGAAGAGACGCGCGCGCAGGAACGCCTCGACGTCGATCCGCTCCTCGGGGCTCCGTCGGAGGGCCGCGTACAGCTCGAGGTGATCCAGGATCTCGGTGGCCCCCTCGAAGCCCGGGTTCGTGTCCGAGACCGGCTGGGGGTAGACGGAGATGGTCCCCATGGTTCCGGCGAAGGCCTCCCTGAACTCACCGAGGGCCGGGTCGTCTCCCAGGACGACGATGCGCGAGTCCACCGTCCGGACCCCCGCCGCGTGCGCGAGCGCCTCCGCCACCAGCGCGCCCGCCGGGTGGGAGGCGGCGATCTGGTCCTGGACGAGCTCGTCCACTACGGTCTCCCGAAGGTCCGCCGGGAGGATGCCCGACGGGTCCTTGTCGATCCCTCGGAAGGTGTAGTCCCGGCCATCCGCGCCCTTCAGCGCGAGTCCCTTCGACTGCTGCCCCCCGACCCGCATCACCGGCGTGAGCCCGCCGGCGAAGGACTCCAGGTCCAGGACCTCGGCCTCGATGGGCGTCGTCCACAGGTCCCGGTAGTCGCTACCCAGCATGAAGCGGTGGAAGCCTCCGGCGCCGTACTCCTCTCCGGCCACTGCCGAAAGCGTGGTCGGGCCCGGCGAGACCTCGGCAGGCTCTTGCCCGAGAGCAATGGGGGCAACGGCGAGCAGCGACAGCCCGACGAGGCCCGCGTGCCACGGCCTGATGTGCTGACTCACTTTCGTCTCCCGCGAGTGGAATCGTTTGCACGATTCTATCGAAGTTGGCCGTCGAGGGGGCTAGAATCCAGGCCTGCCAAGGCAGCCGGCCGCAGGCCGGTTCGGTCCTCGGGAGGGACGAGGGATGCCGGAGCTCCCTGACCTGCTTTACATCCTCTCGCGGCTGCGCGAACGCCTCCTCGGCCAGGTGGTGACGGCCGAGCGCGTGGGTGAGCCGGTCGTCCTGCGCTTCGCCGTCCAGGGCAACCTCTCGCTCCTCCTCGGCCGAGCCCTGGCCGACGCCGTCCGGAGGTCGCACTTCATCGTCTTCCGCTTCGACGGGCTCGACCTCGCGGTGAACCCCATGCTCGCGGGGCGCTTCCGGCTGGCCGAGCCCGGAGAGCCCGACGAGAAATCGCTCGGGTTCGCCCTGGGCTTCGGGGAGGTCGAGCTCCGGTACCTCGACGACAAGAAGATGGGCAAGGCCTGTCTGATCGCCACCGACGACTGGAAGGCGATCCCCGGCATGCAGACCGGAGGCGTGGACATCCTCTCTCCCGGGTTCACGCCCGAGCGCTTCGTGAGCCTCCTCAGGCACCGGCGAGACCAGGTGCGGGTCTTCCTCCTGGACAAGAAGGCCCTCGACAGCCTGGGCAATGCCTACGCCGACGAGGTGCTGTTCGAGGCCGGAATACACCCCAAGACCTTCTGCCGGAAGCTCTCCCACGACGACGGAGTGCGACTCCATGCGGCGATCGTCAAGGTGATGGAGGAAGCGGTGGCGGAGGTCGACGGTCGCGCCGAGCCCATCGAGGTCAAGGTCCGGGACTTCCTGAAGGTCCGTCGGAAGCAGACCTGTCCGCGTTGTGGATCGAAGATCCGCACCGCCGGGGTCCGGGGCATGGACGCGTGGTTCTGCCCGCGATGCCAGCCGGCCACACGGCCGGGCCTCGTGGACTGGACGCGCACCGGCAAGTGAGCGGATAATGGGGAGTTAGTTGAACGCCGGTCCACGTGACCGGTGACGTTACTGAGGAGTGTGGATGGCCAAGGACGATCTCATCGAGCTGCAGGGAGTCGTGACGGACGTGTACGCAGGCGGGAACTACAAGATCAAGATCAGCGAAAACCACGAGGTGCTGGGCCGGCTGAACGGGAAGATGCGGCAGTTCCGCATCCGGGTGATCGAAGGCGACCGCGTGACGGTGGGGGTCTCCCCCTACGACCTCAAGCGCGGGCTCATCACCTACCGCGCCAAGTAGGCCGCTGCACCGCCTTCGCGTCGTTCTCTTCGACCTCGATCACACCCTTCTCGACTACGACCGGGCCGAGCGCGCTGCCCTGAAGGGGGCGCTGCGGGCGCTCGGGCTTTCGTACTCGCCGGCCGCTCACGGCGCCTACCGCCGGATCAACGACCTGCTGTGGGCGGCCTACCGTCGGGGGGAGATCTCCCAGCCCGCCCTCGCCCGGGAGCGCTTCCGGCAGCTGCTGAAGGAGATGGGAGCCCAACCCCGGGCCGCCCGCCGCCTGGGGGAGACCTACCTGGATCACCTCGCCCGGCGAGGAGACCGCCTGCCCGGCTGCCGACCCGTGCTGCTTCAGCTCCGGAAGCAGTATCGGCTGGGCGTCGTCACCAACGGGATCGACCGCGTGCAGCGCTCGCGCCTCGCGGTCTCGGGCCTGGCCCCCCTCTTCGAGGTGGTGGTGACCTCCCAGGGCTGTGGCTTTGCGAAGCCCGATCCCCGGATCCTCCACGTGGCCCTCGGTGCCCTGGGAGCTCCAGCCCGACACGCCCTCTACGTCGGAGACGATCCGACCACCGACGGCGGGGCGGCCACCGCGGCGGGGATGCGGTTCTGCTGGATGGACCGGGGACGGCCCAGGGCCGGACGTCGGCCACGGCGCCGGGTCGAGAACCTGCGGGAGTTGCTCCCCCTCCTCCTGCCCGGACCGCCACGCACCCTATAATCACACCTTCGACTGCACGGAGGCCCCAACGGACGCACCGGTGACCATCCCGCGCCTGGCCGCTGCCTCTCTGGTCTTCCTGCGCGCAGAGATCCCCGAGAGCCACCCCTCGGCCGCCGTCCTGGGCGAAGAGCGGATGGGGGCCGGGGTCGCGGTGAGCCCCGAACGTGTTCTCACCGCTCACTACCTGGTCCTCGGCGCATCCCGCGTGGAGGTCACGGCCCTCGACGGGCGGGTCAACCCGACCTCGGGAATCACCGTCGACCACGAGAGCGGCCTCGCCCTTCTCACGGTGGAGCGGTCTGACCTCGAGCCGGCGAGGATCTCCACGGATGGGGTGCGGCTCGGTCAGCCCGTCTTCCTCCTCACCTGCACCGGCGAGCAGGAACGGCGGGGAGCCAGTGGCCACGTCTCGTCGGTCGAGCCCTTCGAGGCGTTCTGGGAGTACATGCTCGACGAGGCGATCATGACCACCGCCATGAACCCCGGGCTGGCCGGCGGCCCTCTCCTCGACAATCGCGCGCGGGTGCTCGGGATCGTGTCGCTCGGGCTCGCCGCGGTGGGCCGCTACAGCCTCGCCATCCCCGCCCCCCTGTTCGCTCGACGCCGTGCGCTCCTCGAGAGCTCCCGGCCGATGCCGGCCACCGAGAGGCACGCCTGGATCGGCTTCTACACCCAGGCCCACGACGAGACGGTGACCGTCACCGGGGTGGTGTCGGGAGGGCCGGCCGAGAAGGCCGGCCTCGAGCGTGGTGACGTCATCCTGTCGGTGGACGGCGACACGGTCACGAGCCTCCGAGAGCTCTACGACGTCCTGTGGCGCAAGGGCCCCGGCGTGGTCGTGGGCATGCAGATCCTGCGGGAAGAGTCCATCCAGGTCATCGAGGTTGTGGCCGGCGACCGCTACGCCTTCTACGAGTAGGGAGAGAACATGTCGATTCTCAAGATCGCCCGCATCGGGCACCCGATCATCCGCGCGGAGGCGAAGCCGGTGCCGCGGAAGGCCTTCGGCGACCCCGCCTTCCAGAAGCTGATCGACGACATGCAGGAGACCATGTACGAGTACGAGGGTGTGGGCGTGGCCGGGCCCCAGGTCCACGTGGGCCTGCGCCTCGCCGTCCTGGAGGTGCCCGGCTCCGAATCGCAGGAGGAGGTCCCGTTCACGGTCCTCGCGAACCCGACGATCACTCCCCTCGGCGACCAGGTTGAGAGCGGCTGGGAGGGCTGCCTGTCGATCCCGGACCTGCGGGGTGTCGTCCCCCGGATCAAGCACCTCAAGCTCGAGGCCCTCGACCGCCACGGAAAGCCGTTCACCCTGGAGGCCTCCGACTTCTTCGCCCGCGTCATCCAGCACGAGTGCGACCACCTCGACGGCCAGGTCTACCTCGACCGCATGGCCGACATGAAGAGCCTGACGTTTATCAAGGAGTTTGAGGCCCACGTCCTGCGGGACGAGGACGAGACCTGACCGCCAACCGGGACACCGCCCAGGGCCTGGCCGCCACCGCCGGCGCCTTCGCCTTCTGGGGCTTCATCCCGCTCTACTGGAAGCTCCTCGCCCACCTTCCGGCGACGGAGGTGCTGGCCCACCGCATCGCCTGGTCGCTGCCCTGCCTGCTGGTCCTCGTGGCCGTCGGCCGCCGGGGCCGCGAGCTCGTTCGGGTCCTCGGCTCCTCCCGCACTCGGTGGCTGCTGCTCGCCTCCACCCTGCTCATCACCGTCAACTGGCTCTGCTTCCTCTGGGCCGTCAGCCACGACCGGGTCCTCGACTCGAGCCTCGGTTACTACATCAACCCCCTGGTCAGCGTGTTCCTCGGTTTCGTCTTCCTCGGTGAGCGCCTGCGGAGGCCGCAATGGGCGGCGGTGGCCCTGGCCGCCGGCGGCGTCCTGCTCCTGACCGCCCGGCACGGGCTGCCGTGGATCTCCCTCGCCCTGGCGTTCTCGTTCGGCACCTACGGCCTGGTGCGCAAGGTGGCCGACGCGCCGCCGATGCTCGGTCTCCTCGTGGAGATCGCACTCCTCACGCCGGTGACCGTGGGCTACCTCTCCTGGCTCCGGGTGAGGGGGGACGGGGCCTTTGCCGCCGGGGACCTGACGACCACCCTGCTGCTCGCGGCGGCGGGACCGGTGACCGTCGTTCCCCTCCTCTTCTTTGCCGACGGCATCCGGAAGCTGACCCTCGCGACAGTGGGTTTCCTTCAGTACATGACCCCTACGGGGCACTTCATCCTGGCGGTGGCGGTGTTCGGTGAGCCCTTCGACGCCACCCACCTGGCGGCCTTCGCCTGCATCTGGACGGCTCTCGGCCTGTATTCCTACGACCTCAAGCGCAGGCTCGCTCCCCGTTCCGGCCGGTGAGAGGGCCGCACGTCGGAGCTCGTCCGAGGGGGTTTCTTCGCCCGGGGGAGTATCCCGGCCACGCAAAGTGTTTACCGCCCGTACGTTACGCAGGCAAGGCAACGATTTTTCTGTTGACTCCGCTGCGTTTCTTGGGAAATGATCGGGGTTCCTGAGTTTGAATTGCTGCGCGCGTGTCTTCCCGCTTCGGCGTGGCGGCAACGCGAGGTGCTCTGGTTCTCATGTAGTTGATGGCTCCGGGGTCGCTACCCGGTACAGTTGGGGTCCCTCCCCCCGCTGCCCTTCAGGCCACGTGTGTGACTGGAGACGATCGTGCGGGAAGAGAGGACTCACCCCACACCCCAACTCAGTAACGGTCGTGTCTCTCGGCGCGTTCTGGTCGTCGACGGCGAGGCCTCGAGCGGGCAGGCCACCGAATTGCTCCTGCGCCGCGAGGACTACTGGGCAGTCGTCACTCACGACCCCGCCGCCGCGGAGAAGCTCGCCCGGGTCGGAGCCGCCGATGTGCTGGCCGTGGATCTCAACCTCGGCGCCCTCGAGCACGTGCCCCGCTGGCAACGGCGGCAGGGCGACCCCACGCCCCGGGAGGCGCCACCGCAGGGTACCGAGGGCTACGCAGTCCTTCGGGCGCTGCACAGCGACTCGTCCTGCGCCCGGTTTCCGCTGTTCCTGCTGCGGGCCCGGGGCGATGGCAGCCGACGCGACCCGGCCTGTCGCTTCGGGCTGATCGACTACCTGCCCAAGGCCTCGAAGCCCGACGCCCTGGTCAAGGGGCTCGACACGGTGTTCCGTGACGTGGTGGAGCCGGCCCTGCTGCGAGACGAGCAGAGGCAGGAGGCCGAGGAAGGGACTCCCATCGACACCGAGACGGAGTGGGCGAACGGGATTCGCTACCGGCCCTTCGAGACCGTCCCCAAGCCCCTCCGCACCGCGCTCCTGGTGGATCCCGATCTGGCGTACCGGCGCTTCGTGCGAGGGGTGCTGGCCGAGCACGGCTTCGTGGTGTACGAGGCCTCGTCGTCGGCGGAGGCCCTCCAGCTGGCCATCGCCCGACGCCCCTGGCTCATCCTCTCCGAGGTCGACCTGCCCGACCAGAGCGGCTTCGACCTGTGCGCCCGCATCCGGAGCCACGGGCTGCTCCGCCGCACGCCACTGGCCTTCCTGTCGGACTGGGACGAGCCAGACAAGCGCTACGCCGGACTCCAACTGGGCGCCGACGACTACCTGGTCAAGCCCATCACGATCCGCGAGCTCGTCATCCGACTCGAGCTGATCCTGAAGCGGTACAAGGACCTCCGGCCCGGGGCCCAGCCCGGCACCGGGTTCCGCGGGAGCGTCGAGCTCGTGGGGGCGGCCGGCCTGCTGCAGGTCTGCCACCTGAACCAGCTCACCGGCACCCTCCTGGTCCGACATGGACCCCAGCAGGTCAAGGTGACGTTCCGAAGCGGCGAGATCGTCGGGGCCGGGGGCGTGCACCTCATCCGGTCCAACGGTAGCGACAACCGGCCGGAAGAGATCGTGTTCACGCTGCTCACCTGGCCCCGAGGCCAGTTCCAGTTCACACCCGCCCATTCGGTCGACGGGCAGCCCATCGGGGAAGGCTTCGATCAGATCCTTCTCGAGGGTTGCCGGCGACTCGACGAGCGGGACCTGTCCCGCGCGTCCGGCTCCTGAGCCAGCGGCGGCTCACCCCCAGAGGGTGAGCTGCCGCCCGAACTGATACAGCCCCACCGCGGTCATTGACGCGAAGGCGACCCACAGCAGCAGGGTCCACGCCCGGCCTGGTCGCAGGCTCTCGGTGGTGAGGCGGTAGCGCATGTAGAGGGCGGCGAAGGCGAGGAACGGCAGCATCAGCGCCTGGGCGAGTGCCCCCACCATCACCAGGTAGACCGGCGCTCCGACCACCATGTAGACGATCACCAGGAAGACCGGGATCCCCACGCACGCGGCCCGGACGAGGCGAGCCCGCTGCTCGGGGGACGAGGAGCGGGAGGGACGAAGCAGCACCGCTCCGTCGGCAAACAGGCGCGCGTTCGAGGCGGTCGAGACGAAGACGGTGGAGAAGAGAACGGCGAAGGCCCCGATCAGGAAGATGTACCCGCCGGCCGGGCCGAACGCCCCCACGTACATGCTCGAGAGCGCCGGCACCATCTGATCCCCGCTCACCTCCTGTCCCGTCGCGTGCAGGACCGCCGCACCGAGAAGGTAGAAGCAGATCGTGCCGAGGGTGTAGATGACCATCGAGAGCCAGGCATCCACGCGCATCATCCGCAGCCAACCCTGCGCCCGGTCGAGCCACTCCGCGGAGGCGTCCCTCGGCCCGACGAAGCGCGCGTAGCCCTTCTCGAGGCACCAGTACGGGTAGAAGATGAGCTCGGACGCCCCCATCCCGGTCACCCCGAACGCGGCGAAGGCGGTGGTGAAGGAGTCGGGGCGATGGAGGCTGAGCCCGTGCCGGATCTCGTCGACTCCGATCCGGTACGGCGTCCAGTAGAGCGCGACCACCGCCGCCATCGTCACCAGCGTGAACGTGACGACCAGCAGCGTCGAGACCTTCTCGACGGGACCGTACCGTCCGCGGCTGAGGATCAGCGCGCACGCGGCGGCGGGGATCAGCGTCCAGACCGTGTGCGCCCAGACCTCTCCCCGGGTGGCGAACAACGACGCGATCCCGCCCACCATCCCGGACATCTGGAACAGAGTGCCCACGTACATCACCACCCACAGCCAGAGGATCCAGGAGACGACGGCGCGGGGGCCGGGGAGACGATCGAGGGCGACCAGGGTCGTCACCCCCTCGGAAACCGCGTAGCGGCCCAGCTCGATCTGCACGAAGACCTTGATCAGGCAGCTGAAGATGATGAACCACAGGAGCGCGAAGCCGGCCTTCGCTCCGAGCTGGGTCGTGACGATGAGCTCGCCGGAGCCCACGATGTTGGCCGAGATGATCAGGCCCGGTCCGAGGTACGCGACCATCTCGCGCAGGGTGCGAGGGGGCGACCGAAGGGCCTCAACCTGGCTCATGGCCGCTCGCGCCCCGGGGCTCGTCGCACGCGGCTAGACCGTGGCCACGGGGTTGACGAGAGTCCCGATCTCGGGACAGGAGATCTCGACGACGTCCCCCTCCTCGAGTCCGACATCCAGGGGCTGGATGATCCCGGTCCCGGTGGAGAGCACCGTCCCGGTGGCGATGTCGTTGCTCCGGAGCAGCCACTGCACGAGCTCCGCGAACCGTCGCTTGAGACGCTCGGTGCTCGTCTCGCCGAAGAAGACCTCCTCTCCGCCGCGCAGAATGCGACAGATCATGGTCAGGTGGTGGGGGTCCGCCACCTCGTCGGGGGTGACGATGACCGGACCGAAGGAGAAGCACCCGCGGTAGATCTTGGACTGGGGAAGGTAGAGGGGGTTGTCGCGCTCGATGTCCCAGGCCGAGACGTCGTTGGCGAGGGTGAAGCCGAGGATGGTCCCCCGGCGTCCCAGCACGAGGGCGAGCTCCGGCTCGGAGGCGGTGAAGGTCGAGTCGTGGCGGCGGCCGATGGGCTCTCCGGGCGCCGAGCACCGCCAGGACGAGGCCTTGAAGAACAGCTCGGGCCGGTCGGCATCGTAGACGCGATCGTAGAAACCGGTCCCCTCCTCGCGGAAGTCCGCGCTGCGCCGGTAGGTCACTCCGGCGCCCCAGACCTCCGGCGGAGTCACCGGACAGGCGAGGCGGCCCCCGGTCCCGTCGCTGAGCTCGGTCCAGCCCACCTCCGAGAAGGCCCCCGCGCTCTCGGCGGCCGCGAGCCAGTCACCGGGGTCCAGGTCACGCTCCTCCTGGGCCTCGAGCAGATCGAGGGTCGTGAGGACGCCGTCGCGGGCCTCTCGGAGGAACAGCACGCGGTCCTCGCGGAGAACCCCCAGACGCGGCCCTTCGTCGCCCTGCACCTGAAGCCACTTCACCGGGACACCCCCTTCTCCACCGTGTGCCGCCGATTCTGGCTTGCCGGCGCCCAGGGCACAACCCTCACCATGATAGTCTCGGCCCACACGACATCCGGGGGCCCTCCGGTCGGAGTCCGTCGGGCCCTGGAGCGGGAGACGCCGTCACCTCGGCCGGTCGCGGCCCGGTTCGCGACCGGCCGGCACCGGAAGGAGAAGCGGGTGAGCGCACCGAAGTCGTTGTTCGACCTGACCGACCGCATCGCCCTCGTCACCGGCGGCAGCCGGGGGCTGGGCAAGGTCATGGCCCGGGCCTTCGCGGAGCACGGGGCCGATGTCATGATCTGCAGCCGAAAAGAGAGTGAGATCAAGGCCGCCGCCGCCGACGTCGCCGACGGCCTCGAGCGGCGCGTCGAATGGGCGGTGTCGGATCTAGCCGACGCGGGGGAGGCCGAGATCCTCGCCGAGGAGGTGAAGCGCCGTCTGGAGCGGGTCGACATCCTCGTCAACAACGCCGGGACGAACCTCCCCCAGCCCATCGACGAGGTCGACGACGAGAAGTGGGCCACGATGATGGAGCTGAACCTCACGAGCGCCATGCGCCTCACCCGCGCCCTCGTCCCGGCCATGAAGGAGCAGCGCTGGGGACGGGTCATCCACGTGTCCTCGGTCCTCGGCCTCGGGGGGAAGGAGGGGCGCAACGGCTACTGCGCCTCCAAGGCGGGGATCATCGGCCTGGCCCGGGCCTCGGCCCTCGACCTCGGGCCCTTCGGGATCACCGTCAACTGCATCGCGCCCGGGCCCTTCCTCACCGACCTTCCGGGACGGCTCCTCTCCGACGAGCAGAAGCAGCGCTTCGCCGAGCGCACCGCCCTGGGGCGCTGGGGGCACCCCGAGGAGATCGCGGGCCCGGCGCTGCTCCTGGCCTCGGAGGCCGGGAGCTACATCACCGGGAGCGTGCTCTCGGTGGACGGGGGCTGCCTGATCCGGGTCCTGTGACCGTCCCGGGAGGCCGTCTTGCCGGCGTCCGGGCGGTCGGCTAGTCTGTCTCCTTCATGCCCGTCCAGACCGGCTCCCCCGTCGTCACCCTGCGCAATGCGTCCGCCTATCCCTACGACGGCGCCATCTCCGCGGCCCGGACCTGCTACGCCCCCCGGGTGGTGGGCCCGGGCGAGGTCACCGCGTCGCAGCGTGAGTCCATCGGCCCCCTGACCTTCGAGGCCGGCCACCACACGGTGTGGCAGCACGCCCACTTCGAGTTCGGCCTGGAGAACGTCAGCCGCCAGCTCGTCTGGAGCTTCCTTCACTCGCACCCCTTCTACAACTCGGAGCAGTCCAGCCAGCGCTTCGTGCGCCTCGACGAGATCAAGGCCCATGTCCCCCGGGGGCTGGCCGGTGAGGCGCGGGCGATCTACGAGGGAGCCATCGAGTCGGCCTGGGAGGACTACCGCCGGCTCACGGCGCTCCTGAAGGACGACACGCTGCGGATCCTCTCGGACGTCCGCCACCTCACGCCATCCGCCTCCGAGAAGCGCCAGAAGAAGGTGCGGCGGGAGGCGGAGAAGAAGGCCATCGAGATCGCCCGCTACGTGATCCCGGTGGCCGCGTTCACCTCCATGGTCCACACCGTGTCCGGCATCGTCCTCCACCGGCTGCACCGGATGCTCCTCACCGGCGATGCCCCGCGCGAGTCCCGGGCCGTCGTCGAGGCCATGGTGGGCCACGTGCGGGGGCTGGACCCGGACTTCTTCGAGCGCATCGGCGAGGGGCCCCTGGAGGAGGACGGGATCGTGGAGACCCGGCTCCCTCGCGTGGTCGCAGACGGCGATGCCGAGGCGGCGCGCCTCGACGCCCTCCTCGACGGACGCACGTCACGCCTGGTGGCCTGGATGGAGGGGGCCGAGGAGACGACGGCGGAGGCGGTTCGCGCGGTCCTCGGCCAGGGGCCCGAGACCCTCGGCGACGACGAGGCCCTGGAGCGGCTCCTCAACCCCGGGATCAACCGCTACCGTCTGGAGACCCTGCAGCTCTCGGTGCACACCCCCCTGGGCCGGGCCATGCACCATCCCGCCTACACGTTCCTCAAGAAGATCTCCCACACCGCCGACAGCCAGGACCAGCGCCACCGGATGGTCCCGGCCTCCCGGCCCCTCATGACCCTCACCGACACCCGCCGGCCCGACTACATCACTCCCCCGCTCGTCGCCGCGAACCCGGCGGCCCGGGGGGTGTACGAGGAGGCCATGGAGCGGGCCTGGGCGGCCAAGAACCGGCTCCTCGAGATGGACGTGCCCCTCGAGCTGGCGCTCTACCTCCTGCCCAACGCCAAGGCCCTCCGCTTCCACGAGAGCGGGAGCCTCCTCTACCTCGCCCACAAGTGGGTCATGCGCACGTGCTTCAACGCCCAGGAGGAAATCTACCGGGCCTCCATGGACGAGCTCGAGCAGGTCCGGGCCGTCCACCCGCGCCTGGCCCGCCACATGGGTCCGCCCTGCGTCCTGCGCTACCAGCGCACCACGCCCACCTGCACCGAGGGCGACCACTTCTGCGGGATCCCGGTCTGGCTGAAGTTCCCCGAGGTCGAGCGGCCACTGTAGCGCTCCCGCGGCCGGGGCCTCGTCAGACAGATCCCTCGCCCGATGCCCCACCGGCCGGGCCGGGATCTCCAGCGGCGTCCTGGCCGGGGGACGGGCACAAGCGGGTGAGCAGCAAGTGGGTCAGCGGGTAGGCCACGAGAACGAGGGCTCCGGCGACGACCGCGATGTGAGTGGCCGGCCCTCCCCAGGTCTTCTTCAGGATCGGGTCCACGAAGGCGTCGTTGATGTTGGACTCCGGGCCGAAGAGGCGTCCCGCGACGACCCCGACGACGGCGATCCCCGACTGGAGCAGGTACCCGCGTCGGTCGTAGCCGATGCGACGCAGGATGGCCAGCAGGAGCACGGGCAGGACGAGGTGGTAGAGGGACAGCAGTCGGGTGAAGAGGGGCCACCGCGGGTCCCACATGTACTCGGTGCCTCCGATGAGGTGGCCACCGGTCAGGAGACCCGAGGCGCAGTCGACGGTCCAGACGATCCCGACGAGCAGGATGCCCACGGCCTGGCTGGAGAGCAGGAGGCGGGAGCAGGTCCAGATCCCCGCCGCCACCAGGATCACCGCGAGATTGCAGAGGAAGAGGAAGTTGGCGAAGCCGTAGGCGAGGGCATACGACGGCACGTACACCGCCATCCAGGCGGCCGCGGCCCACCGCAGGCGGGGGAAGCAGCCGCGGCTCACGAGGAGGCGTCGTCTCCCGACGGCGAGAGCGGCGGTCGCTCCGGGGCGGGGCCACCGGCCGCGGTCCAGGCCTCGACGCGCTCGGCGGCCCGCCGCCCGCTGCGCACCGCCCCCTCGATGGTGGCGGGCAGGCCGGTATTGGTCCAGTCCCCGGCCAGGTACAGGCCGTCGATGGGGGTGGTGGCCCCCAGGCGAAGCTCCTCCGTTTCCGGGGTCGAGGCGAAGGTCGCGTCGGGCTCCCGGAGCACGAGGGTCCGCTCGACCTTCGCGTCGGCCATCGCCGGGAAGTACCGCCGGAGCGCCGCCTCGGCCGCCCCCGCGAGCTCCGCGTTCCTCTTCGGTGCGCTCCGGTAGGCCGCGCTCACGATGAACGCCAGGTGCTGGGGTGGGCCGGCACGCCCGAAGAGGCGCCCCTTGTCGAACACCCACTCGACCTCGCTGTCGCGCAGGCCGAGCATGGGACGGTCCACCACCACGCGGTCGAGCCACATCTCCACCGAGACGATGGGCGAGCGGCCGAGCCGATCGACCCCGGCGAAGGGCGGGCGCATCCGCCACTCCTCGGGAAGAAGCCGGGGCAGCACGCGGGGGGGGACGGCGCACACGACGGCCTCCGCGGGCTCGAGACCCGCTTGGCCCCCTCGCCCGGCCTGCACGTCGCGCCGGTCCCCCGCCCGCTGCGAGTAGCGGACCCCGCTGGCCCGACCGCCGGCCAGCTCGACGGCCTCGGCGAGGGCGCCGCGGCGCACCACGCCGCCTCGTCCCTCGAAGTACCGCCCGAGACGGTCGACGAGCACGCCCCAGCCGCGGCGGAGAAACACCAGGCGAGAGGCCCGGTGGTCGCGGAGGAAGGCCTCCTGGTAGACGCGATGGAACAGGACCGCCGCCGCCTGGTCCGGGGATTCGTTGAGGATGGCGAGGGCGAGGGGGTCCCAGAGCATGCGGCGGGCGGTCTCGCCCTGGCCGGTGCGCCGAAAGTACTCGGCGAGGGTCAGCCCCACCGGCGGGCGGCCAAACCGGGCGGCCAGACCCAGGCGCAGGGCCTCGAGCTTCACCCGGAGGGGCACCCGCAGTCCCACGAGCCCGGCGAGGAGGTGCAGCGGGGCGTCGAAGGGTGGGCAGTCGAGGGCGGTCGTGCCTTCGTCGTCGATCCACGCGATCTTCAGGTTCGGCTGGGGGAGCAGAAGGTCCTCGGCGCTCGCCCGCCGGACGAGGTCCAGCGTCGAGGTGTAGGCCCCGAGCATGAGGTGGGTCCCGTTGTCGACGTCTTCGCCGGTGACGGCGTCGCGGAAGGACGTGGCGCGACCACCGAGGATGCCCCGACGCTCGAGCAGGACGACGTCGTGGCGTCGCTCCTGCAGCGCGATGGCGGCGGCCAGGCCGGCGAAGCCTCCCCCCACGACGACGACTTTCATACTCCTCCGTATACCCGCGCCGCCGTGCGCAACGCGATCCAGGCCTTGCGGGGGCGGCCGAGACGGATCCGGTCGCCGCCGGTGGGATACCCGCGCCGCCCGAGCTCCTCGAGGAGCTCGCGGTAGATCGCCCCCATGGTCTCGGCCGCCAGCATCGAGCGTCGGTCCTCGGCTGGCAGCCGCTCGGCGGCGGCGGCGTAGCGCCCGCGCGCCCGGTCGCCCTCGAAGGCCAGGAGCCTGCCGATCTCCGGAGAGCGTGGGGTGCCGGGCGCCAGGATCTCCTCCTCCGCCACCCCGAACCGCCCCAGGTCCTCCAGGGGAAGGTAGAGGCGGCCGCGCGCGGCATCGGGGGCCACGTCGCGGAGGATGTTCGTGAGCTGCAGCGCGAGCCCGAGCTCCACCGCGTACTCGCGGGTCCGCGGCTCCGAGTATCCAAAGATCTCGATCGATGCGAGCCCGACCGCCGAGGCCACCCGCTCGCAGTAGACGCGCAGATCGGCGAAGGTCTCGTAGCGATCCTGGGTCAGGTCCATGCGGCAGCCGGCCACGATGTCCTCGAGAGCCGAGCGCGGGACCGGGTAGCGGGCGACCGTCTCGGCCAGCTCGCGGCCGAGCTCGGTTTCCGGCGTTCCCCCGTAGCACCGGTCGATCTCCCCCAGCCAGCCGTCGAGGCCGGCCTCGCCCCCGCCGTCCTCCTCGTCGACGCAGTCGTCCACGTCTCGACAGAACGAGTACAGGGCGAAGATGCCGCGCCGCTTCTCCGGCGGCAGGGTCAGGAAGGCGTAGTAGAAGTTGCTCTCGCTCTTCCGGGTCAGCCGGGCGCTCGGGCTCTCGGTCACGGAGGGGACCAGCGCCAGGCGCGCCAGGCGAGGGCGGCCTTGTCGAGGGTCGAGTGCGAGGGCCGGCGGTGGAAGACGTCGGCCCCCACCGCTTCGATGCGGTCGAGGATCGACATCCCCCCCAGCCAGGTGAGCCGCATCTCGAAGCGAAGCTCCCTGCCCACGCGATCGCACAGGGGGCGCCCCGCCTCGAAGAGCGCCCGCGTGCGGGCGATGAGCTCCGCCATCAGCCCGCGGAAGCCGTCGGTGACTCGCCCGGTGCTGAAGTCCCAGGTGCCGACCCCGTGGCGCTTCATCAGCTCCTCGGGGACGTAGATCCGATCCCGGGCGTAGTCGACTCCGGCGTCCTGCCAGTGGTTGGCGAGCTGGAGCCCGGTGCAGATCGCGTCCGAGAGGGGCAGGAGCTCGGGATCCTCCTGCTCGAACACGTGGAGCACCAGCCTCCCCACCGGGTTGGCGGAGCGCCGGCAGTAGTCGAGAAGCTCGTCCCAGGTCTGGTACCGGTTCTTCACCGTGTCCTGGCGGAAGGCGGAGAGCAGGTCCAGGAGAAGCTCCTTCGGAATGTCCAGCCGGCGCACGGTCTCGCCGAGGGCCACGAAGACCGGCCCCTCGGCCTCGCCCCGGTAGGCGGCGTCGAGGAGCGCTTCCCACTGGTCCAGCTTCTCCTGCCGGACCCCCTCGTAGATCGGCTCGTCGGCGAAGTCGTCGGCGATCCGGGCGAAGGCGTACAGCGCATAGACGTAGGGGCGCTTTCTTCGCGGGACGAACAAGCCCACCGGGAAGTTCTCGTAGTGCGCCTTCACCCGGGCCTCGCAGTGGGCGAAGGCGTCCTCGACGCTGACCGTCATTGGCCGGGATATTAGCATCGGGGGGTGATGCCGGCCGGGCCCGGGGCGCGCCGGCCACGGAGCAAACGGTCCCGGGGACCGTCTGCGCCCACGAGGTGCTCCGGCAGCGGCGGGCCGACGATCAGGGGCGGGAGGTGGCGGCCTCGCCGGCGAGATAGCGGCGCAGGCCCGAGCCGCCGAGGGCGGTGCGGAACGCCGCGATGGCGACCACCGCCACCATGGGGAGCACTACCAGCGTCGGGCCCGCCGGCCAGCTGGCGAGCTCCGTCGTCAAGGGGAAGCCCATCAGGCAGTTCGCAAAGAACGGCCCCGCGCAGGCCGCCAGGAGGCCGTAGCGCAGCAGGAGGGCAGCGTACGTGCTCATGATGACCAGGCCCACCGCCGCCGCCAGCCAGAGCGGCTCCCCGTGCGCGCTGGTGACGAACGTGAGGATCACGACGAAGGCGAGCATGGTGGGCAGCTCCCGCCGGAGCACGAAGCGGAGGATGAGGTAGAGCAGAAGAGCACCCAGGCCCAGCAGGATGCCACCCGTGAGGAGGTCGAGAACCCGCGCACCGACGATCCTCGCACTGAGCAGGGTCGAGAGCCACTCCATTCCCGGGGACTCGGCGGGCAATCCCAGCCAGGCCGGCAAGAGGCTGCACCCCGCCGAGAAGAAGGACAGCAACGCCCCCCAGGTGGCGCCGATGAGGACGTCACGGCCCACGACGGCGTCCCCGAAGCCACCGTTGAGCAGTCGGGTCCAGGAGACGAGGGTGCTGGGGCGGAGCCGCCGAACGTACGGCTCGAGAGCCAGGTAGAAGAGCCAGAGAAGGCACGACACGAGAACGACCATCCCCGCCCCTCTCGCGACCAGCACGAACTCGCCCCCGACGTCACCGACGTGGTGGGCCTCCAGGATCCAGCTGCCCATTCCCAGCACCGCCAGGGCCGCGGCGAGGCGGAAGGCGCCCCGGCGGTCGCCCCGCCCCAGGACCAGGTTGCGCCGGGCCAGGACACCCCCCACGCCCACCAGGAGGACGATGAGGCCGAGGGTCAGGTAGTTGGAGAACCTCTGAGCAGTGGTGTGCTCCCGTGGCTGCATCCGCGCCGGGCGAGTCCAGGGCTGGATGATCTGGAACGAGACCGGCCGTCCCCGGTAGCCAGCCACCTCGACCCGGATCGGGATGTCGGCTCGGTCGGGCCACGTCCCCGTCCACGCTGCCCGGACGTCGACGTAGAAGGGCGGCGTCCACCTGGGTGTCGTGGGCGTGAGTTGCGTCGGCTCGAGGTGCGCCTCCGCGAAGAGGGGGCCCCAGTCGGGCTCGACGGACGCCGCGCCCCCGGCCTCGTCCTCGACCTGGGGAGGCACCGCGTAGAACTCCACGAGATTGCCGCGCAGATCGTAGACCGCCCCCGCCATCTCCGACACCTGGCGAGGCGGCATCTCCCAGGACACCGCCCCGTTCATCCACATCGTCTCCAGGGGCCGGGGACTCTGCCGGTACCAGAAGAGCAGCGCGGGAGGGTACCCGTCTCCCAGGGAGCTCCAGTCGCGCGGCGGATCGTCCCCCTCGCGCGCGTGCCGGAAGTACTCGACGTCGGCCCGGAGGCCGGTGGCCACGTCGGCGGGAGCGCTCTCGACACCCAGGCGGGCCATCAGCTCTCGGGCCCGGTCCTCCAGCACCTCAGGTGACTTCTCCGCGGGCACGAGGTTGACCAGCGAGTAGGGGCTCGACATCAGCGGTGCCAGCACGGCGGCGAGGAGAACGGTGACCAGACCCGCCCACGCCGTGGCCCGGGGCAGGCGCTCGGCCTCGCCGGCCGCCGCCACGAGCTCCGGCGAGGGCGTGATCCCGGCCGCGATCGCCGCCTCCAGGGGATCCTGACCGCCCAGCATCGCCGCCACCGCGAGGGCCGAGGGCGGCCGGCGCCCCGGGTCCTTCTCGAGGCAGGAGAGGATCGTCGCCTCGACCGCCGGGTCGAGGTCCGGCACGATCGCCGACGGGTCGATCGGGCGCTCGTCGCGGTGCTGGCGGGTGAGCTCCCCCAGCTTCTTCCCGGCGAACGCGCGGCGCCCGGTGAACAGCTCGTAGAGCAGCAGGCCGAGCGAGTAGACGTCGCTGCGGACGGTGACCTCGCGGCCGAGCAGCTGCTCGGGCGACATGAAGGAGGGCGTCCCCGAGCGCACGTCCTCGTCGGTGAAGGCCTCGGCCAGACCCGCCAGGCCAAAGTCGGTGAGCCGCACCTTGCCCTGCCCATCGAGCATCACGTTGGCGGGCTTCAGGTCCCGATGGAGCACCCCCTTCTCGTGGGCGGCGGCGAGGCCGCCGCAGATCTGCTTCGCGATGTCGAGGGCCTTGTCCGCGGGGAGGCGGCCGATGCGCCGCAGGAGCGAGGAGAGGTTCTCCCCGTCGACGAACTCCATGGACAGAAAGTGCGCCCCTTCCGCCTCGCCGATGTCCCAGACGCGGCAGACGGCCGGGTGCGAGACCTGCCGGGCCATGCGGACTTCGCCGAAGAGGCGCTCCAGGCGATCGCTGTCCTCCTCGAGCCCGGCGGGCAGGAACTTCAGCGCCACCGGCTGCTCCAGCTTCAGGTCGTCGGCCCGGTAGACCTCGCCCATGCCCCCCCGGCCCAGCAGGCCGAGGATCCGGTAGCGCCCGAGGAGGACCACCCCGGGGGCGAACCGGTCGGAGGCGCCGGAGGCCGCGAGCCGAGTCGCGCTCGTGGGAGTGGCGGAGCTGCGCCGCGAGCTGCCCGGAGCGGGCGCGGCCGGCCGCGGGGCCGTGCCGGTCGGGCTGTCCAGGATGTCGAGGTTGGTGCCGCAGGACGGGCAGAACCGGGCGGCCTCCCCGACCGGGGCGGCGCACGAGGGACACGCAAAGATGGCGTTCTCGGACACTCCCTCAAGAGATTACGACACCCGCCGCCCATCGATCCCTCTTTATTCACGCCCGGGCCTCCGGCCGCCACATCCAGAGTCTGGAATCCGGTCAGACGGGGTCATGGCTTTCGCCGTAAGTGCTTGCTCATCAAGGCCCCCCGAACGGCCCGACAATTGCACTGGATCGTGCGGGCACGGTATGGCCAGTGAGTTCGACACGATGGCGCCGGCGGTGGCCAGGCGAAAGCACGACACGCTCCGCTTCGCCGTTCCGGACGCCGACCAGCTCCGCGGTCGGGTCCTGGAGGCCCGCGCGCGGGCGAAGCTCGGGGACTCCTGGGTGCTCGAGAGCTGCACCGGGAACGGGGACCCGCCCGAGCGGACACCCATCAGCTCGATCCCCTTCTGTCTGGGTCGCTCTCCCGACGTCGATCTGGTCCTCTCCTCGGCTCACGTGTCCAAGACCCACGCGGAGATCTACTCGGACGGCGAGGCCCTGCGGGTGCGAGACCTCGGCAGTCGGAACGGAACGTTCCTGAACCGCCAGCCCGTGACCGACGCCGCCCTTCACCACGGCGACCTCCTCCACTTCGGGGACTCCGAGTTCCGGATCGAGAGGGGGAGCGGCGCGGAGGCCGCGCATGCGGCGGAGGAGAGCCCCCGAGCGAAGCGGTCCGCGGCTTCGGCCACGGCACCCGACGATCTCCGTGATCTCCTCGAGAAGCGCGCGGTGACCATGGTCTTCCAGCCCATCGTCGACATGCCCTCGCGCCACCCGCTGGCCTGCGAGGCCCTCGGCCGCGGACGACACCCGGGCCTCCCCGAGAGCCCGGTGGAGCTGTTCGAGATCGCCGGCGAGGTGGGCCCGGAGCTACAAGTCGAGCTCAGCCGGCTGTTCCGGCAGCACGCGGTCGAGATGATCCGCAGCCAACCCCAGCCTCCCCTGCTCTTCCTGAACACCCACCCCGTGGAGCTGGAGCTTCCCGGCCTCGTCGAGTCGCTGGAGGAGCTGCGGGCCTTCGCCCCCAACGTGGACCTCGTCCTCGAGATCCACGAATCCGCCCTGGCCCAGGCCGACTACATCATCTGGCTGCGCAACCGCCTCATGGAGGTCAACGTGGGCGTCGCCTACGACGACTTCGGCGCGGGGCAGGCGCGCCTCTTCGAGCTGGCGGAAGCTCCACCCCACTACCTGAAGTTCGACCGACGCTTCATCACCGGCATCGACCACGCCCCCCACTCGCGCCAGCGACTCGTGGCCTCTCTGGTGGCCGCGTCCCGGGAGCTGCTGGTCAGGACGATCGCCGAAGGGGTGGAGACGGCCGAGGAGGCCGCCGCGTGCCTGGTCGCGGGGTTCTCACACGGCCAGGGCTACTACTTCGGCCGGCCGGGTCCGGCCGAGGGCATCTGGTAGCCCGACCTACTTCAGGCCGAACTCCCGGGCCCGCAGCACCTTGACCCGGTCGCGGATCTGGGCCGCCTTCTCGAACTCGAGGGCCTTCGCCGCCTGGCGCATCTGCTTCTCGAGGGCCTTCACCTCCGCAGCGATGTCCTCCAGCGACCGGTAGCGCTCCTCGGGCTCTTCCTCGACCTCGGGGATCGCCGCGTAGTCGTGCTCGTAGACGGAGGAGAGCAGCTCGCCGATGTTCTTGACGATGCTCTCGGGGGTGATGTCGTGATCGCGGTTGTAGGCCTCCTGGAGCGAGCGACGCCGGCTGGTCTCGTCCATCGCCACGCGCATCGAGTCCGTGACCTTGTCCGCGTAGAGAATGGCCATCCCCTCCACGTTCCGCGCGGCTCGCCCCATCGTCTGGATCAGCGAGCCACCGGAGCGGAGGAAGCCCTCCTTGTCGGCATCGAGAATCGCCACGAGAGACACCTCGGGGAGATCGAGACCCTCCCGAAGCAGGTTGATCCCCACCAGCACGTCGAACTCACCCCGGCGCAGGTCCCGGAGGATGCGGACGCGCTCGAGGGTCTCCACGTCCGAGTGCAGGTAGCGCACCCGGACCCCGAGGTCGTGGTAGTACTCGGTCAGGTCCTCGGCCATGCGCTTGGTCAGGGTGGTGACCAGGACCCGGTGCCCCTTCTCGGTGCGAGCGCGGATCTCCGCGAGCAGGTCGTCGACCTGCCCCTCGACCGGACGCACCTCGATCTGCGGGTCCATGAGGCCGGTGGGCCGGATGACCTGCTCGGTCACCACCCCGGCGGACTTCTGCAGCTCGTAGGGTCCCGGCGTCGCCGAGACGTACAGGCACTGCCCCACCCGAGTCTCGAACTCGTCGAAGCTGAGCGGGCGGTTGTCGAGGGCGGAGGGCAGGCGGAAGCCGTACTCGACGAGCGTCTTCTTGCGCTGCTGGTCACCGGCGTACATGCCGCGGACCTGGGGGATCGACTGGTGGGACTCGTCCACCACCATCAGCGCATCCTTCGGCAGGTAGTCGAGAAGCGTCGGCGGCGGCTCCCCGGGAGACCGCCCCGACAGGTGGCGGGAGTAGTTCTCGATCCCGTGGCAGTGGCCGGTCTCCCGGAGCATCTCGAGGTCGAACATGGTGCGCTGGTAGAGCCGCTGCGCCTCGAGCAGCTTGCCCTGGGTCTCGAGCCTCGGCTTCACCTCCAGGAGCTCTGCCTCGATGGTCTCGATGGCGTCGGCGAGACGGGGCTGGGGAGTCACGTAGTGGCTCGACGGGTAGATGGCCACCTGGGCCAGGCGGCCGGTGGTCTTCCCGGTCAGCGGGTCGAAGGCGCTGATCTGCTCCACCTCGTCGCCGAAGAGCTCGACGCGGATCCCGCTCTCCTCGTAGGCGGGGACGATCTCGACCACGTCACCCCGGACCCGGAACGTGCCGCGCCGGAGATCGAGATCGTTGCGGTCGTAGCGGGCCTCCACGAGGCGGGCGAGAAGATCCCGGCGGTCGAGGGTGTCTCCCTGCCGGATGAACAGGAGCATGCCGTAGTACGCCTCGGGCGACCCGAGGCCGTAGATGCACGAGACCGAGGCGACGATCACCACGTCGCGGCGCTCGAACAGGCTTCTCGTGGCCGAGAGCCGGAGACGGTCGATCTCGTCGTTGATCGTGGCCTCCTTCTCGATGTAGGTGTCCGACTGGGGGACGTAGGCCTCGGGCTGGTAGTAGTCGTAGTAGGAGACGAAGTACTCGACCGCGTTCTCGGGGAAGAAGGCCCTGAACTCCTGGTAGAGCTGGGCGGCGAGCGTCTTGTTGTGGGCGAGAACGAGGGTGGGCCGGTTCAGGTTGGCCATGACCGAGGCCACGGTGAACGTCTTCCCGCTGCCGGTCACGCCCAGCAGCACCTGGTGCCGGCCACCGCGCTCGATGCCCCGGGTGAGCTCCTCGATGGCCTGCGGCTGGTCGCCCTTGGCCTCGAAGTCGCTCACGAGGCGAAAGCGCGCGTCGGCCGGGGTCGGCGCGAGGCGGCGCTCCGGCTCACGCTGGGGGCTCACGGCCACCGCCCCGAGGCAACGGTCATCCCCACAGCTTAGCAGCAGGCGCGGCGCGGGACGAGGAGCCGCGGCTCGCTCCCCGGGCGCCCCCCCCGGGACCGGGCCGGCCTCGAGCGTCCGGCCGCTTCAGCTCGCCGCCAGGCGACTCTTCAGCTCGTCGAGGATGTCCCGGGTCCGGGTGGCGCCCGAGCGCGTGCAGCCCAGCTCCCGCACCCGGATCAGGCGGTCGAGATCGCGCACGCCCCCAGCCGCCTTCACCTGCACGTGCGGGGGGGAGTGCTTCCTCATCAGCACGAGGTCCTCGTCGGTGGCCCCCCCGGTACCGAAGCCGGTGGACGTCTTCACCCAGTCGACGCCGAGCTCGCCGCAGATCTCGCAGAGCCGGATCTTCTGGGCGTCGTCGAGATAGCAGTTCTCGAAGATGACCTTGAGCTTCATGCGCCCGGCGTGGGTCGGCTCGAGGACGGCCTCCACGTCCCTCCGGACGTAGGCCCAGTCCCCGCTCAGCACCTTGGAGATGTTGACCACCATGTCCAGCTCGGTCCCGCCGTCGGCGAGCGCCTGCTCCGCCTCCGCCACCTTGACGCTCGTCGCCTGGCCACCGTGGGGGAAGCCGATGGTGGTGCTCGGCTGCACCGTGCTCCCGGCGAGGAGGCCGCTGGCCCGCTCCAGCGCGTAGGGCAGGATGCACACGCTCGCGACGTTGTACTCGCGGGCGAGCTGGCAACCCGCTTCCAGCTGCTCGGTGGTGAGAGTGGGCACGAGCAGCGAGTGATCGATCATTCCAGCAATGTCGTCGTAGGTGTAGTCCACGTCGTTCCTCCTCCCGGGGGCCCCAGTCTGACCCGTCTCGGTCCTGCGGACAAGCTCCTCACCGGCGACGGCTGTCTCTTGCTAGAATGCCCGGGCAAGCTCAGGGGAGGCATGGTGGAAAACAACTCGACGGTGATCGACGCTCAGACCGACATCGAAGGCAAGCTGCGGGGAAAGGATGCTCTCGTTCTCGGCCGTTTCCGGGGCGAGATCGAGATCTCGGGCCGTCTGGTTCTGGGCGAAGGGGCCCGGGTCGAGGCCACGGTGGTCGCGGACACCGCGGAGATCTCCGGTGAGCTCAAGGGCGACGTGCGAGCCCGCAGCCTGATTCTGGCCGAGAAGGCGAGGGTCCAGGGCACCGTCGACGCGGGCGTGCTGGTGGTGCGGGAGGGGGCCTGGCTGAGCGGCTCCGTCGCGGCGGGCGAGAAGAAGGAACCGCCGGCGGCGACGATGTCCGCTCCCTTCAAGCCCGCGGCCGGGCAGCCCGGCGGGGGGACGCCGACACCAGGGGAGGCCAAGCGGGGGTGATCCTTCGCGAGCTGGCCGACCGGCTCGGTTGTCAGCTGCGCGGTGACGGCAGCGTGGAGATCACGGGCGTGGCCGGCATCGAGGAGGCTGGTCCCGGTGACCTGACGTTTCTGGCCAACCGACGCTACGTGCCCCTCCTCGCCACCACGAAGGCGGCGGCGGTGATCGTGGGACCGAAGCGGGAGGCGCCGGTCCCCTGCCTCGTCTCCGACAACCCCTACCTGACGTTCGCCCGGGCGGTGGCGATGGTGCGCCCCGGGCGCCGGCCGGCCCCGGGTATCGATCCCTCGGCCCGGATCGACCCGACGGCCGAGCTGGGCCCCGACGTCCATGTCGGCGCCCTCGCGGTGGTGGGCCCCGGGGTCCGGGTCGGGGCTCGCTCCGTCGTCCACCCCCAGGTCGTGCTCTCCGAGGGCGTGGAGGTCGGCGAAGACTGCGTGCTGCACTCCGCCGTCCAGGTCCGCGAGCACTGCCGCCTGGGGGATCGGGTGATCGTCCAGAACGGGGCGGTCATCGGCGCCGACGGGTTCGGGTTCGCCCGCGACGACGACGGCCGGTACCACAAGTTTCCCCAGGTGGGAATCGTGGTGATCGAGGACGACGTGGAGATCGGGGCGCTCACCGCCGTCGACCGGGCCGCGCTGGGGGAGACCCGCATCGCCCGGGGCTGCAAGGTCGACAACCTCGTCCAGATCGGCCACTCGGTGACGGTGGGCGAGCACACCGTGCTCGCCGGCCAGGTGGGCATCGCGGGCAGCTCCCACGTCGGCAAGGGCGCCACCCTCGCCGGGCAGGTGGGGGTGGCGGGTCACCTCACGATCGGGGACGGCGCGATCGCCACGGCCCAGACCGGCATCCCGAGCTCGGTCGGCGCGGGAGAGGTGGTCTCCGGGTACCCTGCCATCGACAACCGAACCTGGCTCCGCTCCTCCGCCGTGTTCGCGAGGCTCCCCGACCTGCAGAGGCGTGTCCGCGAGCTCGAGCGTCGGCTCGAATCGCTGACCGACCGGCTCGGCCGGCCCGGCGAGGAGGAGTAGCCGCTACTCCGCCGGTGGCTCCACGGGGGCGTTGTACCCGGGGCGGTGGCGGATGCGCAGGCCGGGACGCCGGATCTCGACCTTCAGCCGGCGGTACTTCCCGTCCCGGGCCGGGTTGTCGGAGACGTAGCCGAGGACGTACTGCCCCCCGAGCTCGTCGAGGATCTCGTTGTACATCCCCGCCAGCTCGCGGTAGGCCCCGGGTCGGAAGACCTTCCCCCCGCTGGTCTTGGCGAGCTCCCCGAGGAACGCTCGAGCCCGGATCGCGGACTGGCTCCCCAACCCCCGCTCGGCCGGGAAGGCGACCGGATAGATCGTGACGTTCGTCGACCGGACGAGGTGAATGACGTCGGCGGGGCGAACGGAGCTGATGGTGTCGTCGCCGTCCGAGAAGATCACCGCCACCTTCCGTCCCGGCGTGTCGATGACCCGGGAGAGGTACGCCACGATGGAGTCATAGAGAGCGGTGTAGCTCTGGCCCTCGGTCTCGAGGATCCGCTCGAAGATCCCCTGCTGGTTCTCCGAGTTGTACCGGGAGATCTGGATGTCGCGGTCGAAGAAGATGAGGATCAGGTCGCGCGCCCGGGGGATGGAGTCCAGGAAGCGCACGGCGGAGGCCTGGCTGAGCTCGAGGTTCTCCCGCATGCTCTCGCTCGTGTCGAAGAGCATCCCCAGGTTGAGGGCCAGCTCCTCGCGCTCGGTCGGATCGCTGGCCGGGGCGAAGAGCTCGAGCGTCTGCTCCCGGCCGTCCTCCGTGACCACGAAGTCTTCGACCGGCAGGTCGCTCACCAGGTTCCCGTCCTGATCCTTCACCGTCACCGTCACGTTGACGATCTCGAGCCCCACCTCGAACACGGGGGCATCCTGGGTCGCCGGGGCGGAGGCGACCACGGCCAGGCTGGCGAACGCGACGAGGAGAGCGCGAGACACGGGGGAAGCTCCGGTGTCCCAGTCTATTCGAGAACCTCGACGACGCGAACCGCGAGCTCCACCTTGTTGAACGGCGGCATGACGTAGACCCCCTGCGCCTTCTCGCGCGCGGCCAGCGTCGCCTCCCGGGCGATGGCGACCCCCTCGGCCTGGGCCTTCTCACCCGAGCCCGCCTTCTCCATGCGCGCGCGGATGTCGTCGGGGATGCTCATCCCCGGCACCTCGTTGTGGAGAAACTCCGCGTTGCGGTGGGAGTAGAGGGGAAGGATGCCCACCAGGAGGGGCACGTCCAGATGGTCGATCATCGAGAGGAACCGCTCCAGGGTCCGGGGATCGTAGACGGGCTGGGTCATGACGTACTCTGCCCCCGCCGCCACCTTCTCCTCGAGCCGTCGAACCTCCTTCTCCACGTCCGGTTTGCTCGGGTCCGCTCCGCAGCCGATGTGAATGCCCAGGGCGGGGCCGATGAGGTTGCCGGCGAGGTCGCACCCGTGGTTGAGGTGGTCGAGGATGCGGATGAGGCCAATCGAGTCGACGTCGTAGACGGCGGTCGCGTCGGGATAGTCACCCAGCTTGGGCGGGTCACCGGTGATGGCGAGGACGTTGCGCAGCCCGAGAGCGTGGGCTCCGAGCAGGTCCGACTGCATGCCCAGGAGGTTCCGGTCCCGGCAGGTGTAGTGCAGGATGGTGTCGATTCCGATCTGGCTCTGGAGCAGCACGCAGAGGGCCTGGGCGCTCATGCGGGCCGAGGCCCGGGGACCGTCGGCGACGTTGATGGCGTCGATCTCGTTCTCCTGGCAGTACTGCGCCCGCTCCAGCACCACCCCCGGGGCCGCCCCGCGGGGCGGGTCGAGCTCGACGGAGACCACGAACTTGCGTCCGAGGTTGCGGGCGAGGGGCGACTTCTCCTCGCGGGCGATGGGAGAGGGGGCCTCCTTCGGGCGACGCGGGGGAAGGACGCGCACCTCGCTCCGGGACGGGCGGACCATGCGGACGGAGCGGACCAGGTCGCGGATGTGGGCCGGAGTCGTCCCGCAGCATCCCCCGACCACCGTCGCCCCACTCTCGAGAAAGCGCCGGGCCCAGGTGGCCATGTACTCCGGTGTGCAGAGGTACACGTAGCGCCCCTCGACGAGGGCCGGCGAGCCCGCGTTGGGCATCGCCGACAGCCGCACGGTCCGCGCCACCGCCGCCATGCGCTCCACGGTCTCGAGCATGGCCTGGGGGCCCTGGCTGCAGTTGGCCCCGACGACCGCCACCCCGAGGTCCTCGAGCGTCCGCACGGCATCCTCGGGCGTGTCCCCGTATATGGTGTTGCCCTCCTCGTTGAACGTCAGGCTGACCGCGACCGGGACGTCGGTGTCGTGGGACCGGATGGCCTCGAGGGCGGCCGTCGCCTGGCCCAGCGAAGGCATGGTCTCCACGAAGAAGAGGTCCACCCCCCCCTCGAGCAACCCCTCGGCCTGCTCCCGAAAGGCCTCGATCGCTTCCTCCCGCGGCACGTGGCCCAGCGGGGCCAGGGGCTTGCCCACGGGCCCCATGGAGCCGGCGACGAGTCCGCGATGGGCCGCCGCTTCGCGGGCGATCCGGGCTCCCTCCCGGTTGATCTTGCGCACCTGGGGGGCGAGCCCGTGGGGGCCGAGCTTGAAGCGGTGAGCGCCGAAGGTGTTCGTCTCCACCACCTCGGCCCCGGCCACCAGGTACTCCTCGTGGACGGAGCGCACGAGGGCGGGGTTGGAGAGGTTGAGCTCGTCGAAGCAGCGGTTCACGAACACGCCCCGAGCGTAGAGCATGGTCCCCATGGCACCGTCGAAGACCACGACTCCTTCGCTCAGGCGCTCGAGGAACGACGGGCCCCTCGGCGGGGCGGCCTGGTCGCTCATCCTCGGAGTCTACCGCGGCTTCACGCAAAAGAGTCGAACCTCCGAGGACCGAACCGGCCTGCGGCCGGATGCCTCGGCCAAGGACACGATTCCACCATGGCGATCGTGTCCTTGGCCGGGGACGGTGGGTCAGAGGCCGAGGATCGCCGGGTCGAGGTGCAGCTCGCCGGTCCTCGACCTCTCGGCGAGCACCTTTCGAACCGCCCCGTACTCCTCCGGGGGCACGGGCAGGTGGAAGGAGCCCCGGCCGCTCCGCGGGAGCAGGAGCAGCACCACCTCGGGCGTCTCCAGGAACGCGACCCGGGCGATCTCCTCCCACCGGATGAATCCGGCTTCGGTCCAGATGCCGTCGCGGTAGATCCCGAGGCGGATCGTCGTCGCGAGGGGAACCATCACCACGAAGTAGGCGGACATCACCGCCAGGCCGTAGACGTGGTGGGGCGGGCGCTGGAGCCAGGCATTCAACAGGGCGACCACCCCACCGAAGGCGCCGAGAGCCACGAGCCAGCGGGTCAGGGCCTGACGGGGTGCCGGCCATGTCGCCACCGCGCTCGGCCGCACGCGGAGATAGCGCCGGTAGCCGAGGAGGCCTCGGATCAGCTGCACCGTGAAGTAGATCCCCAGCCCGAGAAGACCCAGGCTCACGATCTGCTGCTGGGTCGCCGGAAGCATCATCACCTGGCGAGGCCACCCCCGGGCCCTCGCCGCCTCTCGCCCATGGCGCGCTGCTCTCCCTAGAGATCCACCGGCTGGGTGTTGCGGTACTTCCCCTCTTCGCGCTCCGGCAGGGGCGCCTGCCCGACCACGGGCTCCACGAACTGGTGGTAGGCGTCGCGCCAGCCCTGCTCGAGAAGGTCCTCGACCGAATGCACCACCTCGGTGGCGGGGTCGCGTGCTCCGTCGAACTCCATGGGCCCCAGAGACCGGCGCTCGGGCCGCACCACCCAGAGGTCCACCTCGCGGTAGATGCGCCCGCTGGCGGGGTCCTCCCACGCCCCACGACCGTCGCTCCCCCGGTGTCCGAGGGTGCTCACGATCCGGTTGAGGCGATCGACGGCGCTGAGCTCGCCGGCGGCCTGCTGCTCGAGGGTGCGCACGGTGGCGTCCATCCGCGCCCGGGGCCCTCGCCGGCGGGCCAGCGGCAGCCGGTGTTCGGGGACTCCGGTCACGACGATCACCTGCTCCGCCCCCGCGGCCAGGGCCTCGGCAATCCCGCTGCCCGGGACGAAGGTGGCGTCGGTCAGCCGGTGCGTCTCGCCGGCGTAGGGGCCCCCCTTGGGGAAGGAGACGCGCCGCAGCGGCATCGCCACGGGACACAGCAGGCCGGTGGCCACGGCGTCGAAGACGAGAGCGTCGTGGCCCCGCGCCCGCAGGTCGACCGAATCGGCCAGGCCCGCCCCACGGGCCCGGGGACTGGCCTCGTCAGCCTGTCGCTCCCGCAGGAGCACGAAGGCCAGGGCGTCGCCGCGATCGAGGTCCGCCGTCCGCAGGACGAGCTCGCGGAAGCCGGGCTCACCGAAGTTCTCGGTCAGGAGCGTTGCGTACCGGCGGCCGAGCTCGGCCTCCGAGGGCGGACCGCCCGACAGCGACGCTCCCCGGGCGATGTCCCAGAGACCCTTGCGGAGACGGGTGAGCCCCGGGCGAGCGTCGAGCAGCGACTCGAACGCCTCCGGGATGCGGCGGCCGTCGCGCACCAGGAGGACGACGGCCACGACCACGGTGAGCAGGGCGAGCGCGAAGACCGGCACGGCCTGGGCGACCAGATAGGTCCCGCTGAGCGCTTCCGGGGTGGTCCAGATCCGGTCGAGCAGCCCCGAGGCGGTCCCGGGGAAGAGGCGGTCGGCAATGAGGACCAGGGGAAAGAGGAGGCCGACCAGGAGCCCCGCCACGAGAGGCAGCGCGAAGACCGCGAACGAGATTCCCAGGAGGATCAAGGCCAGCCGGAGGACGGGACGGAGGCGGTAGAAGGAGCTCCAGCCGGTGCCCTGCCAGAAGCCGTTCGGACCATACAGCCGCGAGCCCCCGCTCACCGCGGCATAGGCGGCGGCAATCGTGCCCACGCCGGAGCCCACGACGACGTCGATCTTGACGCCGCTCTCGTCGAGGGCTTTGAGGACGCCGGCGTGGTAGGCGCCACTGGTCCCGCTCCCGGTGAAGACGAGCGCCGTCCGACGCTGCGGCGAGTAGTCCTTCAAGCCTCCCCCTGCGAGGGCCCTACGTTACCATCGCCCGAGGGGGGGGCGAAGCGCGCGGGAAGCGCGGAGCGGATGGCGACGGCGAGGCCTTCCCCGGCGCCCGCCGCACGCACCGAAACGTACGAGCTCCGCCCCCGGGCGCTGCCGACCCAGGCCGCCAGCCACGGCCAGTCGTCCGGGCCTCCGTCCCCCGCCCAGTCGAGGCGGGCCACCGCCGCCACCAGCTCGTTCGGTGGGGTGACGACGACGGCGTCCTCGAGGACGCGTCCCCCGAGGACCGGGTAGAGCTCCACCTCCCGCCGGCCGACTCCGAGCACGACCGCGCGCGCCGTCTCCACCGCCTCGACGGTCGCCGGCACCCCCCCGGGAGCGTCGGGCCTCGCGGCGGGGTCGGACAGCCAGTCGGCGGCCCGGCCCGCGAGGGCCCGGTAGTCCGCCTCGCTCAACCGGGCCAGGCACGGGGCGGCGCACGACCGGACCTGCGCGTAGAGGCACCCGACGCCGAGGGGCAGTTCGGGATCGGGCTCGAACGAGTAGTCGCACGGGCGCAGGCGGAAGCGGCGGTTCACCGTGTCACGAGCCTTCTCGGCCGCGCTCCGGCTCCGGAACGGCCCGAAGAGGCCGGCCCGTCCCCGCTCCCCACCCCTCACCGTCACCCGCGGAAAGCGGTCGCGGGGCGCGAGGTGGAGGAAGGCCGGGGGCTTCAGGTCCCGGCGTTCCGAGAGGGGGATGAGGGGAGCAGCGAGACGCTCGTAGAGCAGGCGCTGGGCGAAGGGGGAACTGGTGCGAGCCCACCCGAAAGAGGTGGCGAGACCAGCGAGGTTGGTCTTCGGTCGGCGCCCGGGCGGCGGGGGCTTCCCGAGGCCGAGGTGGGAGGCGGCCCACTTCCGAAGGTTCGCGGTCGGGGCCAGCATCAGGTGGCGGCCGCCAGCACCGAGAAACTGGCCAACACCCGCGGCGGCGGGGAGGCGGGCCACGCGGTCACCGAGGTTGCCCTCGAGAGCGAGGAACGTGAGACCGGGCAGGGGCACGCCAGCGGCCCCTACTCGCCGTCCTTCACCTGGTCATGAATGGTGACGAGCCGGGTGATCTCGTACTCTCTCGTCCCGGAGGGGACTCGGATCTCGACCACGTCGCCTTCCTCGCACCCGAGAAGGCACTTCCCGATGGGAGAGGAGGGAGAGATGCGACCGATGGAGGGGTCCGAGTCCTCGGGCACCACGATCTCGTACACCTTCTCCTCGCCGTTGTCCTCCTGGCGCACGAACACCGTCGATCCGAGCCCCACCTTGTCACGGGGGATGCGGTCGAGGTTCACCATGTTGAGGGCGGCGAGGCGCCGGTGCAGCTGCGCCGCCCGCGCTTCGAGGTAGCTCTGGCGCTCCTTCGCCGCCTTGTACTCCGCGTTCTCACGGAGATCGCCGTGCTCCCGCGCCCGCAGGATCTCCTTCGGGAGCTCGACCTTGAGCTCGTACTCGACCGTGCGGATCTCGTCCTGGAGCCTCTTCTTGATTTCGAGCACCATGAAACCGTCCCCGCCTCCGGAAAAAAGTCCGGTGATACTATCACGGCTCTCACGCCGATGGCTCCCCGGGAAGAGGTCGTTCGAAGCCGCTCCAATCCGCTCTTCAAGCGCCTGCGGGCGCTCAAGGAGCGCGGTGTCGGTCCGACCGGGGGTCTGTGCCTGCTCGAGGGCCCGAAGCTCGTGGAGGAGGCGCTCGCCGCAGGGGTGACGATCACGGAGGCGGCCGTCACCGGGAGAGGAGAGGATAGACCGGGGGGGGCCGCGGTGGTGGCCGCGCTTCGCGCCCGCGGGGTCCCGGTGCGCCGCCTGGACGAGCGGCTCCTCGGGGTCCTCTCCGACGCCGAGACCTCGCAGGGTCTGCTCGCCCTCGCTCACCGCCCCCCGTCCGACGAGGGCCGGCTCTTCGAAGGAACCCCCCTCATCCTGGTGGCGGTGGGCGTCCAGAACCCCGGCAACCTCGGGGGACTCGTCCGCACCGCGGAGGCCTCGGGGGCCACCGGTGCCTTTCTCGTGGAGGGCTGCGCCGATCCCTTCTCGTGGAAGGCCCTGCGGGGCTCCATGGGCTCGGCCTTCCGTCTCCCGCTGGCCAGGGCGGCCCGGGCCGGGACGCTTCTCGATCGACTCGATGCGCGCGGCGTCAATGTCTTCGCCACCGCCGCGGACGGGGAGACACGGTACGACGAGGCCGACCTCGCCGCGCCGGTGGCTCTCGTCTTCGGCGGCGAGGGCGCGGGGCTCGCCGACGAGGTCGCCCGGCGGGCGACGGCGCGACTGCGCATCCCCCTCGCCTCTCCGGTGGAGAGCCTCAACGTGGGCGTGGCCGCCGGCCTCGTGCTGTTCGAGGCGGCCCGCCAGCGCGGCTTCGCCGCCAGCGGCGAGGGGCGTTAGGCTCACGGACATGGGCCGCGCGCGCGATCGGGACACGGGCTCGCTCTTCCCCGAGGCGGGGCCGGAGGAGGGGCCGGAGCCCCGGCCCGACGCCCCCCTGGCGGACCGCGTCCGCCCCCGCACGCTGGACGAGATCCTGGGCCAGGACGAGGTTCTCGGCCCGGGGCGGCCCCTGCGGCGCGCCATCGAGCAGGACCAGTTGCGCTCGCTCATCCTCTGGGGTCCTCCGGGCTCGGGCAAGACGACGCTGGCTCACGTCGTCCGCCGCATGACCAAGGCCCACTTCGAGGCCATGAGCGCGGTGCTTTCGGGGGTGAAGGACGTGCGCGAGGTTCTCCGGGCGGCCGAGGCACGCCGACGGCACCGGGGGCAGCGCACGATCGTTCTCATCGACGAGATCCACCGGTTCAACAAGGCCCAGCAGGACGCCCTCCTCGCCCACGTCGAGTCGGGCGACATCGTCCTGATCGGGGCCACCACGGAGAACCCCTCCTTCGAGGTCAACGCGGCCCTGCTCTCCCGGTCGCGGGTCGTGGTGCTGAAGCCGCTCGCCGAGGCGGAGCTCCTCCGGGTCCTCGAGCAGGCCCTGGCCGATCCCGACCGGGGGCTCGGGGCCCTCGAGGCAGACGTGGGGGACGACGCTCTCCGCTTCCTGGCCCGGGCGTCGGACGGCGACGCGCGGACCGCCCTCAACGTCCTCGAGATCGCGGTGACGACGGCCAGCCCGGGAGAGGACGAGCGACGACGAGTCGACCTCGAGGCGATGCGGCAGGCCTTCGCGCGCAAGGCCCTCCTGTACGATCGCGCCGGCGAGGAGCACTTCAACGTCATCAGCGCCCTGCACAAGTCGATCCGGAACTCCGATGCCGATGCCGGCCTGTACTGGCTCGCGCGCATGCTGGAGGCGGGCGAGGACCCTCTCTACGTGGCCCGCCGCCTCGTGCGCTTCGCCTCGGAGGACGTCGGACTCGCCGATCCCCAGGCGCTGGTCCTGGCCATGGCCGCGCAGCAGGCGGTGCACTTCATCGGCCTGCCCGAGGGAGCGCTCGCCCTCGCCGAGCTCGTCGTGTACCTGGCGGCAGCACCGAAGAGCAACGCCCTCTACCTGGCCTACGGTCAGGCGGCGAAGGACGCGCTCGAAACCCGGGCGGAGCCCGTCCCCCTGTGGATCCGAAACGCGCCCACGAGGCTCATGAAGGACCTGGGCTACGGCGACGGGTACCGGTACGCCCACGACGAGGCCGAGGGGGTCTCCGGGATGGACTGCCTGCCGGAGGGGCTGGCCGGCCGGCGCTTCTATCACCCCACCGAACGCGGCGACGAGAGCGGCATTGCCGACCGCCTCGAGGCCGCCCGCCTCGTGCGCGAGCGCAAGAAGTCCGATTCCCAGGGGTAGCGAGCCGACCCCGTCCGAGCCAGGAAGGCCGCGCGGTGGCATCCACGGCCGGGGCGGGCGGGACCCGTCGAGGACCCTGCTGCACTTCGAAGCCTGCGGGCCCGCAGACGGGTGGCCGCCACGGCCGGGCCGGCCGCGCGGTGGCGCGCAGAGGCCTGAACGGCTAGCGGGTCGCGTCCCGGTCGTCCACGGCCGGAGGGGCGGACAGGTCGAACGTCTCGAGGGCGGCGGGACGCGCCAGCAGGTATCCCTGGCCGTAGTCGATGCCGAGGTCGACGAGCGCCTGGCGCTCACCCTCGCGCTCGACCCCCTCGGCGATGATCCGCGAGTCCATCTTCCCGGCGAAGGTCTTGAGGGCCCGGGCCATCTCACGCTTGACGTGGCTCTCGTCGATGTCGCGCACGAGCTGAATGTCGAACTTGAGGTAGCGCGGGTTGAGGTGGGCAATCTTCTCGAGGCCGGAGTGGGCGGCGCCGATGTCGTCCACCGCGATCGAGAAGCCCAGCTGGGTGAAGTTCTGGAGGGCCTCCGCGAAGAGCGTGTAGTTCTCGATCGCGTACTGCTCGCTGACCTCGAGCACGATCCGGTCCGGGGAGAGACCGAGGCCCTCGAGAAGCTTGATCAGGCTCGCCCCCTGGAAGTCGGGATCGTACATCGAGGCGGGAACGACGTTGATGAAGAGATGGTACGGTGAGGGCAGGTCCCGCGCCGTGCGCATGGCCCTCCGGCGGCAGTGGCGGTCCAGCTCGAACACGAGGTCGACGGCGGCGGCCGCTTCGAAGAGGTTGAGGGGGCTGTGATGCGTCGAGCCGACCGGCCCCCGCGACAGGGCCTCGAAGCCGAGAATGCCCCCGTTCTGCAGGTCCTGGATGGGCTGGAAGACGGTGTGGATCTGCTTCCCGAGCAGGACGTCCTGGAGACGACACCGCGTCTGGAAGTCGGCCTGCATCTTCTGGATGTGAACGCTCTCCCAGGCCTCCCCCACGAGCCGCGCGATCACGCGCTCCTCCATGATCAGTGGGTTGTGAAAGACGATGGCGTAGCCGACGGTGACGGTGTGCCGGCCCCGCAGGTAGGGGGAGGTCAACTCCGCCAGCTGGCGGTTGAGGTTGTCGGCGACACGGCGGGCCGCCGTCTCGAGGTCGGCCAGGCGAGGGACGTGTCCTTCCTTGTCTGGCCGATGGGGCTTCAGGAACACCAGGAAGGCGTTCCCGTCGTGGTCGTTGAGGGCGAGGACGTCGCCGCTCCGGACCTCCTTCCCCTGCAGATCCGTGATCAACCCGGTGACCATCGAGAGGACCTGCTCGAAGGCCTTCGAGCCGTAGTCGTGCTCGACCTGGGCGAGCTGTCGGACGTCCACGAGGAGCAGCCCGAGGTGGCCCTCGATCCGGAGCTGGTCACTGAGCTCGGTCAGCTTGTCACGATAGGTCGGGATGTCGGTGTGCACCGGGATCTTCCTCGCGCAGCCAGTATAGCCGCCGACGGGGGCGACCGCTCTCACGGGGATCAGCGGTCGTGGCGGGAGGCCAGATACCAGCCGAGGGCGCCGAAGAGCGCCCCCACCGCGACGGTCCACGCGATCCAGATCGTCAGCTGGGGGAGCACCCCGGTCCACATCCAGCGCAGCGTCGGGGTCACGGACGGAAAGCCCGGGGGCGGCGCATCGTAGTGGGTGCGCCAGGCTCCCCGGATGGCCGCCCACATGACCGCCACGACCGGGACGCGCGCGAGGACGGCGTAGGCGAGAAGCACGCGGCCGAGCGCGGGCCACGCCGCGAAGGCCACGATCACCGTCAGCACCGCGGCAACCGCCCAGACCACGAGATAGCCGGTCGCGCTGCCGCCCAGGCCCAGGCGCGGAGCCAGCAGGGCGAGGATCGGCGGGACGACGAGGGCGGCCAGGGGCAGACCGGCGGCGCGGGCGAGGGAGGCGGGACTCTGCTCCGCCCGAGCGAGGCGGTGGCCAAAGTGGAGGCCGACGACCGGCACGAGCCACGCGATGCCGACGACCGCCAGCCCTCCCCCGGGGGCCCGGCTGAAGAACCGCGGGTCCCACTCGAGCAGCTCACCGGCGAGGCGGAGGAGGGTGACCGCGAGCGTCGCCGCGGCCGGAACGAGAACGAGGGAGAGCACGGGCGGCCCCGAGGGCCCGCGCGGGCGCGGCCGCGCCGACCGGCGGGAGCGGGGAGCGCCGGCCCGGAGGCTGCGGCGCCCGACCATGGACCCTCGATTGGCCACTCGGGGCGCGCTAGCGCGCCATCTCCTCGACGGTGGGGCAGGCACAGACGAGATTGCGGTCGCCCCAGGTGTTGTCGATCCGCGCCACCGCCGGCCAGAACTTGGCCGCCTCGACCCACGGGGCGGGGAACGCGCCCTGACGTCGACTGTAGGGTCGGTCCCACTCCGACGCCGTGACCGCCTGCGCGGTGTGCGGGGCCCTCCGGAGGGGACTCTCCTCCACGGGGAGACGACCCGTCTCGACGGCCCGGATCTCCTCGCGGATGGCGATCAGGGCGTCGCAGAAGCGATCGAGCTCGGCCTTCGACTCACTCTCGGTCGGCTCCACCATGAGCGTCCCCGCCACCGGCCAGGACATGGTCGGAGCGTGGAAGCCGAAGTCCATGAGCCTCTTCGCCACGTCGTCGACCTCGATCCCCGCCTTCTTGAAGGGCCGGCAGTCGAGGATGAACTCGTGAGCGACACGGTTGCGGGCGCCGGTGTAGACGATCGGGTAGTGGGGCTGCAGCCGTCGCGCCATGTAGTTGGCGCTCAGGATGGCGACCTGGGTCGCCGTCCGCAGCCCCTCCGGGCCCATCAGCCTCATGTAGACCCAGGAGATCGCGAGGATGCCGGCGCTCCCCCAGGGGGCGGCGGACACCGCCCCGAGGCTGCGCTCGCCCCCCGTCTTCACCAGCGGGTGGTTGGGGCGGAATGGCGCGAGGTGCTCCGCCACCGCGATCGGCCCCATGCCGGGCCCCCCGCCGCCGTGGGGAATGCAGAACGTCTTGTGCAGGTTCAGGTGGCAGACGTCGGCCCCGATCTCTCCGGGCCGCGTGAGGCCGACCTGGGCGTTCATGTTCGCCCCGTCCATGTAGACCTGCCCGCCGGCGTCGTGGACCGCCTGGCAGATCTCCCGGATGGCCTCTTCGAAGACGCCGTGGGTCGACGGGTAGGTCACCATGAGCGCCCCCAGGCGCTCCCGATGGGCGTCGGCCTTCGCCCGAAGGTCGACCACGTCGATGTTCCCGTGGGCGTCGCACGCCACCGGCACCACCTCGAATCCGGCCATGACCGCACTGGCCGGGTTCGTCCCGTGGGCGGAGACCGGGATCAGGCAGACGGTGCGTTCGGCCTGGCCACGACTGAGGTGGTAGGCCCGGATCGTGAGGAGGCCAGCGTACTCCCCCTGGGCCCCGGAGTTGGGCTGCAGCGACACCGCGGCGAGGCCGGTGATCTCGGTCAGCCACTCCTCGAGGTCCGCGAACAGCTCCCGGTAGCCCTGGGCCTGCTCCATGGGGGCGAAGGGGTGGAGCCGCGACAGCTCCGGCCAGGTGACCGGGATCATCTCCGAGGTCCCGTTGAGCTTCATGGTGCAGGACCCGAGAGGAATCATCGAGTGGGCGAGGGAGAGGTCGCGGGCCTGCAGGCGCTGCAGGTAGCGCAGCATCTCGTGCTCGGAGTGGTACCGGTTGAAGACCGGGTGAGTGAGGAACGCGCTGCGGCGCGCGTGTGGCTCGGGGAGCTCGGCTTCGAGCCCGCTGGTCAGGTCCTCGAGGGCGAAGCCCGGGACCTGCCCGGCGAAGGCCTCGAGAAGGGCGCGGACCTCGTCCGGCGTCGTCGTCTCGTCGAGCGCCACCCCCACCGAGCCGTCGTCGTAGGCGCGGAGATTGATCCCACGCTTCCGGGCCCGCGCGACCACCGCCTGCCCCTTCTCCGGAGCCGTGCGCACGCGCAGAGTGTCGAAGAAGGGCTCGGAGCCGGCGTCGAACCCGAGACGTCTCAGGCCGAGCTGCAGCGTCCGGGTCAGCGCGTGGACCCGTCGCGCAATGGCCCTCAGGCCCTCGGGCCCGTGATACGTGGCGTACATGCCGGCCATGATCGCGAGCAGGACCTGTGCGGTGCAGATGTTGCTCGTGGCCTTGTCCCGGCGGATGTGCTGCTCCCGCGTCTGGAGAGCCAGCCGGTAGGCGGTCCGACCCTCGGCATCCCGGGACACCCCGACCAGGCGGCCGGGGATGTGGCGCTTGTGCGTCTCGCTCGTGGCGAAGAACGCGGCGTGGGGGCCCCCGTATCCCATGGGGACCCCGAAGCGCTGGGCCGAGCCCACCGCCACGTCCGCTCCAAACTCGCCCGGCGGCCGCGCGAGCGTGAGGGCCAGCAGGTCCGTGGCCACCACGAGCCCCGCCCCGGCGGCGTGCACCTTCTCGGCGAGGTCGGCGTGGTCACGGATCACCCCGTCGGTGGCCGGGTACTGCACGAGGACCCCGAACAGCGACTGCCCGGCGCAGTCCACCGCGTCCGCCGGGCCGACGTGCAGCCGGATCCCGAGGGGCTCGGCCCGCGTCCGCAACACGGCGATCGTCTGGGGGTGGCAGTCCTCGGCCACGAAGAAGCCCTCGCGGCCACGGCCGGCCACCGAGCGACACAGCGTCATCGCCTCCGCCGCCGCCGTCCCCTCGTCGAGGAGCGAGGCATTGGCGAGAGGCAGGCCGGTCAGGTCGGCGACCATCGTCTGGTAGTTGAGGAGCGCCTCGAGGCGCCCCTGGGCGATCTCGGCCTGGTAGGGAGTGTACTGGGTGTACCAGCCGGGGTTCTCCAGGACGTTGCGGAGAACGACGGCGGGGGTCACGCAGTCGTGGTATCCCATGCCGATGAAGGAGCGCAGGACCAGGTTCCCGGACGCCTTTCGCCCCAGCTCCGCGAGAGCGAGGGGCTCGGCCAGGGGCGCGGGCAGACGGAGGTCCCCCTCCAGCCGGATTCCGGCGGGCACGGTCTCTCCGACGAGGGCGTCCAGGGACTCCAGGCCGAGGGACTCGAGCATCTCGTCGATCTCGGCTTCGCTCGGTCCCACGTGGCGTCGCCAGAAGTCGGCCGGGGCTTCGAGCGGCGAGCGGGTCCCGTCGGGGGTGGGGGCGGGGAGATCAGACAAGGGCATCCTCGGAGCCTGGGGCTCGTCTTCGGCGGCGCGGCGACCAGCAGCGGCCGCCGGGCTACTTCGCTTCGCTCTCCACGAAGGCCTCGTAGGCCTTGGCATCCATGAGGGCGTCCACGGATGCCGGGTCGGTGATCCGGACGTCGATCATCCAGGCCTCGCCGTGGGCGTCCTCGTTGATGAGCTCGGGCTTCGAGGTGAGGTCGGAGTTGACCTGCACCACCTCGCCCGCCACCGGCGAGTAGAGCTCGGACACGGCCTTGACCGACTCGACCGTCCCGAACTGGTCGCCCGCGGCGAGAGTCTGCCCCACCTCCGGCAGCTCCAGGAAGACGACGTCGCCCAGCTGGTTCTGCGCGTAGTCGGTGACACCGATCCGGCCACGATCACCATCGATACGTATCCACTCGTGGTCCTTCGAGTAGCGAAGATCCTCGGGGTACATGGCGGGCGCCTCCTGATGAAAGTCTAGCGCGGTCTCTTGTAGAACGGTGTGGCCACCACGCGGGCCGGGACTCGCCGGCCACGGATGCCCACGTCGAACTCCGTACCCACCGTCGCGCGGTCGGAGGGCAGGTAGCACAGGCCGATGTTCTTGCGCAGAAACGGGGCGTAGCTGCCGGAGGTGACGGCCCCCACCACCCCCCCGTCCGGGTAGACCGGGTAGCCGTGGCGGGCGATCCCCCGCCCCACCACCTCGAAGCCGGCCAGCTTGCTCGCGGTGCCCGAGGCCTTCTGCCGGGCCAGCACCTCCCGGCCGATGAAGTCGCCCTTGGCCTCGTCGAGCGACACGATCCAGCCCAGGCCGGCTTCCACGAGGGTCGTTGTTTCGTCCATGTCGTTTCCGTAGAGCAACATACGAGCCTCGAGACGCAGCGTATCACGCGCCCCGAGGCCGGCCGGGACCAGGCCCTTCTCCGCCCCCGTTTCGAGAAGCGTGCTCCACAGCGGCTCCGCCCCGTCCGGAGACACCATCAACTCGAACCCGTCCTCGCCGGTGTAGCCCGTTCGGGCCAGGAGGCCTCGCTGCCCTCCCACCTCGCCCTCGGCAAAGCGATAGAACTTCACCTGCGAGAGGTCGATCGGCGTCAGCGCCTGGAGGATGGACGCAGCCTGGGGCCCCTGGAGGGCCAGCAACGCCCAATCCGCGCTCACGTCCCGGACCTCGCAGTCGGTGGGCCCCTGCGCCTCGAGCCAGGCCAGATCCTTCTCGACGTTGGCGGCGTTGACGATCATCAGGTAGCGGTCCGCCGCCCGTCGGTAGAGGATCACGTCGTCCAGGGGACAGCCCTTTGCATTGGGCAGCGCCGAGTACTGGGCCTGGCCGTCGACCAGGCGGGCAACGTCGTTCGCGGTCACGCGCTGGAGGAAGGAGAGGGCCCCGCCTCCCTCGATCTCGAACTCCCCCATGTGCGAGACGTCGAAGAGGCCGGCCCCGCTACGGACCGCCAGGTGCTCGGAGATGAGACCCTCGTACTCGACGGGCATCTCCCACTCGCCGAACGGGACCATCTTGGCCCCGCTCTTCCGATGGACGGCGTCGAGGGGAGTCCGGCGGAGTTCAGCCATGGTCGACGGGCCGGGACGCTATCACGCGGCGCGAGGGACGGTCAACGAGCCTGCGCCTTGATTGTGAAGGGGTTGTCGTCTAGCCTGACGCAGGGACGCGGGGCCGATTCCCGGGCCCCTGCGGCGTCCTGCCCGGTCAGGCCGGTTGAGGCGATGAGCATCTGACAGTGAGTGAGAACCCGTATCTCGTCACCTGCTGGAATTGCCTCGGGGAATTCGACGCCGTCGCCGCCGTCTGGTGCTCGGACGACCCCAAGAACCCGACCAAGCTCTGCCCGTTCTGCCTGCGCTGCTTCTGCGACGCGAACGCCGAGTACAAGCAGCAGTTCTGGCGGCATGCTCCCCCGCCCCTCGTCGACGAGCTCCAGACCCTGAGCCAGAGCCAGGATCGCCTCGGGGACATCCTCATCCGGATGCGGAAGATCACCACGCCCCAGCTGCTCGAGGCCCTGGTCGAGCAGAAGGAGACGGGGCGGAAGCTGGGCGAGATCCTGCTGGAGAAACGGCTCGTGAACCCGCAGGATCTGGACGCGGGGCTCAGGATGCAGGGAGTGACCCGGCTGAAGGACACGAGGGCCGAGACCGACGGCTCCCGCGCCTACTGGGAGCACTCCAACCCCGAGGGCGTGCTCGACTACCTCCTCGCCCTGGGGGCGAGGAAGCGGGCCTCCGACGTGACCCTGGAGCCACAGGCCGACCAGGTCGCGGTCCGCTACCGGATCGACGGATTCTCCTTCCGGGTCGACCCGATCCCGAAGACCTTCGCCCCGACCCTGGAGCGGGCCTTGTTCGCGACGTTCAACCTGGAGCCCGCGGATCGCGGCAGGCCGCTGGCGGGCAAGGCCAGCGCCCGCCTCGGGGACGCCGACTACGACCTCGTCCTGCGCACGGTGCCCGGCCCCCACGGCGTCGGCGCGACGGTGAAGCTGGTGAACCGCTCCACCTTCATCAAGGACCTCTCGACCCTGGGACTCGAGCTGGAGGATCGCGTTCGGCTCGTCGAGGAGATCCGCTCCGGCCTCGGTCTCCTGCTAGTGACCTCGCCGGCGTTCAACGGAGCGATGACGACCTTCTACTCGATCATGAGCCTCGTCGCCGACGGCCAGAAGGACGTTCTGTCCATCGAGGGGCCGATCCAGTGGGTGATGGACGGCGTGCGGCAGGTCGAGGCCGAGACCGGCCCCGACGGGGCGCGCATGGAGAGCACGCTGAGGGCGATGGTGGCGGTGCGCCCGGAGGTGCTCATGCTCTCCTCGCTGCCCGACCAGGCCACGGCCACGGTCTGCTCGCAGCTCGCCTCCAGCCTGCTCGTGGTGGCGGCGGTCAGCGCCCCGTCCGCGGCCCGGGGGCTCGCCAGCGTGCGCGAGCTCGGTGTGCCCGCGCCGCTCCTGGCCGGCTCCCTGGGCCTGGTCACCGGCCAACGCCTCGTGCGGACGATCTGCAGGATCTGCCGGGTCCCCGCCGAGCCCCCTTCGGGCCAGACCCTCGAGGCCCATGGCATCGACCCCGACGAGAGCCGGACGCTCCGCTTCTTCAAGGGCAAGGGTTGCCCGACCTGCAACACGATCGGGTACCGGGGGCGCCGCGCCCTCTTCGAGCTCCTGCCGGCCAG